>CAKKRN010000238.1:0-3310 GCA_919902745.1 Syntrophaceae bacterium
TTCGTAAAAAGGCCGCAGGCAAGGCGCGCGAATCCTGAGGAATGAGGCGTACTGTGTCGTACGCCGCAATGACGAAGGATGAAGCGCAACGCAGCATCCGGGCTTTTTACGTAGCCGTCAGGAATGGGTTGCAGCGGGACAGGGGTTGCAATATCTTGGAAAATTCATGATTACGGAGGTCAAGGGAATGAGTGTAGATGTGAAAGCCCCGATGCCGGGTAAAATCCTGGAAGTTCTGGTCAATGTGGGAGATCAGGTGAAGGAGGACGATGAGGTCATCATGCTTGAGGCCATGAAGATGGAGAATCCGATTTACGCCCCGGCGGACGGGACCGTGAAGGAGATCAGGGTCAAGGCAAATGACAGCGTCGATACGGAACAGCTCATGATGGTCATCGAATAGAAGGCCCGTCTTGCCGCGTTTCGTAAATGAATCATCCATGAAACAGGCACATGCCGGAAGGCGCGTGCCTGTTTCATTGTCGGGATATCGTTAAATCCCCTTTTCGACCTCGCTCAGGCACGCCTCGATGATTTCCAGCGCCCGGTCCATCTCCTCGCGGGTGATCGTCAGTGCCGGCGTCAGCGTGAGGATGTTCCCCATGGTGAGCTTAAAGCTGAGTCCCCGGCTCAGGGCGGCGTACATCACCGCCTCCGCTTCCTCTGCCGCCCGTTCGCCGGTTGTCCGGTCCTTCACCAGTTCGATGCCTAAAAAAAGCCCCAGGCCGCGGACGTCGCCGATCAGCGGATGGCGTTCCATCATTTCTTTCATCCGTCCGAGGGCGTGCTGCCCGAGCTCCCGGGCATGTTCCGCCAGACGGTTTTCCTCGACGTAGCGGATTGTCGCCAGGGCCGCGGCGCAGGCGACGGGGCTCTTTTCGTGAGTGTAGTGGCCCAGCGCGCGGTTGCCCGCGACATCGAGGCCCTCACGGGCGATCAGCGCCGCGATCGGAAAGACGCCGCCGCCGAGCCCCTTGCCGATGACGAGCATGTCGGGGACCACGTCAAAATTCTCGCAGGTGAACATCCGGCCGGTCCTTCCGAGGGCGTGGGGAATCTCGTCGAAGATCAGGAGCGCCCCGTGGCGGTCGCACGCCTTGCGGATGATCTGCCAGTATTCGGGCTTCGGGATGTAGGGGGTGCTCCGGATCGGTTCGGCGATCACCGCGGCGATATCCCCTTCTTTCTCCAGGACGTACTCCACGTAGCGGGCGCACATCATGTCGCAGCCGCCGCGGCTGCGGCATTCATAGATGCAGTGGTATTCGTCGGGCGGCGGCACATGTTCCGTTCCGGGCAGCAGCGGCCCCATCTGCTGGCGGAAGATCGCCTCGCCGCCGATCGAGATCGCGTCCAGGGAGGCCCCGTGAAACGAATCCCACATGGAGATCGTCTTGTGGCGGCCGGTCGCGATCCGGGCGAGTTTCAAGGCCATGCCGATCGCCTCGGCCCCGCCGGGACAGAAGAGGACGCGGTTCAAGTCCCCCGGGGCGATCTCGGCGAGCTTTTTTGCGAGATCGACGGCGACCCGGTTCGTGTAGCGACGTGTGCAGAAGGAAAGGGTATCGAGCTGCTCCTTGACGGCGGCGATGACCGCCGGGTTGGCGAAGCCGACCTGATGGACGTTGTTCCCGTGGAAATCCATGTAGCGCCGTCCCTGGAGGTCTTCGATCCAGATCCCGTCGCAGCCGCGCATAGCGTTCAGGCAGGGGGTGGAGAGGGACTGTTTGAGAAAATATTTTTCGTCCTCCGCGAGAAGTGCTCTCGTTTCGGCATTCAGATTCTCATCCTGCCATTTCTTCCGGCGCGGGGAAATGTTGATATCGCCTTCCGATCGGTGAAGTTTTTCCATGCCTTCCGTCCTCCCTCCGAAATGAAATTCCACCTGTTTTCCGTAACATCCCCACCCCGGTGAAGTCAAATCTTCTTTTGTTATGGGTTCAATCACTTTTTTTCCCTTGATCCGGATCGCTTCCACAGGGATAATCCGCAGTAGAATTCAGAAAAATTGTTGGTGTGGGCGAAGCAACCGGCTTGTGTTTGGATTGTGGGGACACCTTGCCGCAAGGTGTCCCCACACATCCGGAGGAATCGGGAGGGGTGTCGGCATGGCAAAACAGGGGTTCGGAAAACAGTGCGAACGACCGGAGTCGGAACAGGGGGATGTCAACACCACGCCGGCGCGACAGAGGTACTGGGAACGGAACCTGTCCGGCGAGGCGAGGGGTTGGTTCGAGGAGGATGCGAGGTATTTCCTCCACCAGAGCCTCTCCACCCCCGTCCTCAACGTGATCGCCCGGGCGAGGGGGATTTATATCGAGGACCTGGCGGGCCGGAAATACATCGACATGCACGGCAACGGCGTGCACAACACCGGCTTCAACCACCCCGAAGTGGTCCAGGCGGTCCGGAGACAGTTGGACGAATCGCTTACCTTCTGCCCGCGGCGCTACACGAACATCCCGGCCGTTCGACTGGCGAAGAAACTGGCGGAGATTGCACCCGGCGGGCTCTGTCGAACCCTCTTCTGTCCGGGGGGGACGGATGCGATCGAGATGGCGCTGAAGCTGGCAAAACTCGTGACGGGTCGCTTCAAGACAATCTCCTACTGGGACTCCTTCCATGGGGCCGGTTTTGGGGCGTCGGGCGTGGGGGGCGAGGAGCACTTTCACGGCGGCATCGGGCCGCTCGTTCCCGGGGCCTTTCATGTGGAATTCCCCAATTATTATCGCAATCCCTGGGGGTTCACGAATCCGGACGACGTTGACGCCGAATGCCTCCGGCAGATCGAACTGGTCCTGCGGCGGGAGCCGGAGATGGCCGCGGTGATCGGGGAGCCGGTTTCCGCGAATCCCGTCGTGCCCAGCAGGCGGTACTGGGAAGGTGTCCGAGATCTGTGCCGGCGGTATGGCGCGCTGCTGATCTTCGACGAGATCATCGAGGGGTTCGGCCGGACCGGGAAGATGTTCGCGAGCGACCATTACCTGACGCCGGACATCCTGGTCCTCGGTAAATCGCTCGGCGGCGGGATCGTTCCCCTTGCGGGGATCGTGACCCGGGAGGAGTACAACATCTGCGGGGAGCGCTCCATCGGCCACTACACCCACGAGAAGAACGCGCTGGCGGCGGCCGCCGGCTTGGCCGCGATCGAGGTGATCGAGAAGGAGAACCTCTGCGACCATGCGGCGCGCTTAGGCGCCTATGCGCTGGAACGCCTGAAGGGGATGGCGGACCGGCACCCCCTCATCGGCTGCGTCATGGGGATCGGCCTCCACATCGGCATCGACCTCGTCCGGGACCGGAAAACCAA
>CAKKRN010000238.1:3410-15427 GCA_919902745.1 Syntrophaceae bacterium
TCATGGGGATCGGCCTCCACATCGGCATCGACCTCGTCCGGGACCGGAAAACCAAAGAGAAGGCAACCCGGGAGGCGGAGATGATCCTGTTCAAATGCATGGAGAAGGGGGTCGCCTTCAAGACGATCGACGGCAATATGATCACCCTCCGGCCGGCCCTCGTGATCACGCAGCAGGAGATGGATGCGGCCCTCGACGTAATCGAAGGGGCGATCGGCGAGGTGGAGCGGGGTTCGAACTACTGAACGTCGTGTTCCACATTTTTTGTAGGCATAAACCGCCTTGTCCGTGGTGTAGGGTAAATGCGTTAACCTTCCGGAACGAGCGCGTGTGAATGCTCCCCTTCGGGGGTAAAGGTTCTCCTTGTCTATCTTTGACAGGTCGTCGCAATTTTGTTATGAATCAGTCGATTCCAGCTTCTGAAATTAGGATAGCGGATTCTTGAGTCAACAGTATGTGAAAGGAGGTGACACAGCAAGGATTACTGCTTCTGAAAATTAACATTTAATGCATTAAATTTAATTGGAGGAAAAATCATGAAAGGAAAGTTCATTGCAGTCGTCGTCGCCGCGATCTTCTCGGTCGTGCTTGCCGGCAGCGCTATTGCGGAGGATATCAACGCCTATATGGGCACCTCTCCAGACAACAACGCCAAGATCGCCAAATTCATCAAGGACAAAACAGGCATCACCGTCAACCAGACCTTCCAGTCCTTCGGGGAAATCGAAGCCCGCATGAAGGCCGAAGCCCCGAATTTTAACGCGGACATGGTCATCGGCTGCGGCTCGTCCACGGGCTTCCTCGCCAAGAAGAGCGGCTGGACCATTCCCTATGTCTCCCCGGCATGGAAGGGCGTCCCGGATGTATTCCTGGATCCGCAGGGTAACTGGTACAACATCGCCAACTTCTCGTTCGTCCTGGTCGCCAACAAGGACCGCCTGGCCAAGGCGGGCTACAAGATGCCGGAAAGCTGGAAGGAGCTCACGGATCCGAAGTGGAAGGGTGAGATCCTCATGCCCTCCCCGCTGAGCTCGGGTACCGCGAACATGATGCGGTTCTCCTTCCTGGCCCTCTACGGGGATAATGAAGGTTGGAAATTCATCGAAGCCCTGGACAAGAACATCGCTTATTACACCCGCAGCGGGAACGCCCCGACCGACCTCGTCGGCAGAGGCGAATTCACGCTGGGCATCACCTCGGACGAGAACGTCAAAAAGCGCCTCGACGACGGCTATCCGCTGCTCTGGTCCATTCCCAAGGAAGGGACCGGATATGACGGCACCTTCGCCATGATCCTCAAGGGAACGAAGAAACTCGACGCCTGCAAAAAGATCATCGACCTGCTGGGCGCCCCCGAATTCAGCGAACTCATGGCGGCCATCGGTTATGTGACCCCTCGGCCGGCGCCGAACGCCCTATACGGGAAGACCCTGCCCAAGTACATCAAGCTGGATCTGGGCAAGGCTTCAGACGACAAACCGAAGAACAACGATATCTGGAAGCAGAAGTTGAGAACCGATTTCAAATAAGCTTGTTCGGTCATTGGTCTCTCCCGGAGGAGAAAGATGGCGACGGCAGAATTGTCTTTGAAACTTCAGGCGAGCAGTGGAAGCAAGATAAAGGATTTCATCAATGCAAACCTGATCAACATCCTGGCCGCATTGTTATTCCTGCTGCTCGCCTTCTTTCTCCTCTACCCCATCATCGCGGTTCTCCTGAAAAGTTTCCGGGGACCGTCGGGATTTACGCTGAAATATTACCAGGCTTTTTTCAGCAAGAATTATTACTTTCAGTCCCTGTACAACACACTTCTCCTCGGGGTGATCAATACCGTGGTCTGCCTCGTCATCGGCTTCTGTCTCGCCTACATGACGACGCGGGGACCCTGGATACTGCGAAAACCGCTGAAGATCATAGCCCTCGTTCCATTGATCGCCCCGCCGTACCTGTTCGCCCTTTCGCTCATCATCCTGTTCGGCCGTAACGGCCTCGTCACCCGGATGTTCGATCTCCACTGGCAGCTTTACGGCTTTGGCGGCGTCGTCATCTCCCAGACGCTGGCTTTCATCCCGCTCGCCTACATGATGATCGAAAGCACGCTGATGTCGCTGAACCCCAATCTCGAGGAGAGCGCCTATGACATGGGGGCGTCGGAGGCGACGATCCTCCGGACGATCACGATTCCGCTTCTGGCGCCGGGGCTTCTCAAGGCGGCGCTCTTGATCTTCGTGATGACGATCGCCGAGTTCGGCAACGCCGCCATCCTGGGCGGGCGGACGCCATTCCTGGCGCCGGACACCTACACGATGATCACCGGGGAGTCCGATTTCAACATGGGAAGCGTCCTCTCGGTCGTTCTGATCGCCCCCTGCATCCTGATTTTCTTCATTCACAATTATCTGCTGGAGGGGAAGACGTTCACCACGATCGGCGGAAAACCGGTTGCTTCGGAGCCGAGAAAGATCACCCCGCTGATCAAGGTGCCGTTCGTGATCATCACGACGGTGGCCGCCGGGGCGATCTTCATCTGCTTCGCCGTCGTCTTTGCGGCCTCCTTCTACAAGATCCTCGGCGTGACCAACAAGTTCATTCTGACCAACTATCTCGATTTCACATCGAACCAGGCGATCTACAACAGCATTCGCGTGAGCTTCGTGGCGGCCGTCATCGGCGCAATCATCGGCGTTCTTCTGGCCTACGTCATCGTGCGGGGGAAATTCTTCGGCCGCACCTTCATCGAGATGGTCTCCCTCTCCGGCTTCGCCCTTCCCGGGACGGTTCTCGGCATCGGTTACCTGCTTGCCTTCAGCGCCCCGCCCCTCAAGCTGACCGGCGGGATCATGATCCTGGCCCTGAATTGCGTCTTCCGTTTTCTGGCCGTCGGCGTCGAGGCGGGGATCAGCAAGCTTCATCAGATCCATATCGAGATCGAAGAGGCCTCTGCGGATCTCGGCGCCAGCTTCCTGACCACCTTCTCCAGGATCGTGCTGCCGATCATGTTCCCCGCCTTCATTGCGGGCTTCATCTATACCTTCATGACGGCGATTGTCTCTCTGAGCGCCGTGGTCTTCCTGGTCAGCCCCGGTTTCGAGCTGGCTGCCGTCAAGATCTTCGACGCGGCGGTCTACGGGGAAATCGGCATCGCCTCGGCCACGACGATGAAACTGGTCCTGATCGTCATGATCTGCATGATGATACTGAATTACATCAGCAATAAGACCCGACTGGGCAGCGGCATCGCAAAGAAACCAGCATGAAAAAGAAAGGGGTCGCCGGATATATGGACAGCGAAGAGAATGAAAAACCGATGTTGATTCTGAAGGATATCCACAAGTTCTATGGAACGAACGAGGTTCTCAAGGGGGTATCGCTGGAGGTCAAAAGGGGCGAGCTGGTCACCTTCGTCGGTCCCAGCGGCTGCGGGAAGACGACGCTTCTGAGACTGATCGGAGGCTTCACCGATATCAGCTCGGGGGACATCATCCTTGACGGCCAGCGGATCAACGACCTTCCTCCCAACCTGAGGGACACGCGGATCTGCTTTCAGAACTACGCCCTGTTTCCCCACATGACCGTGGCGGAGAACGTCGGCTACGGATTGAAGATCAACAAGTGGCCCAAGGGCAAGACCGCTGCGAGGGTCAGGGAACTGCTCGAGATGGTCGAACTGGAGGCATTCGGAGACCGGATGATCGACAAGCTCTCCGGCGGTCAGCAGCAGCGCGTCGCGTTTGCGCGGGCGCTCAGCCTCGAACCGAAGGTGCTGCTGCTCGACGAGCCCCTCTCCAACCTCGATGCAAACCTGAGGCTCGTCATGCGCGAGGAGATCCGCAAGCTCCAGGAAAGGCTGCACATTACGACGGTCTTCGTGACTCACGACCAGTTCGAGGCGATGGCCATTTCCGACCGGCTGGTCGTTATGAAGGACGGTCGGATCGAACAGGTTGGAAGCCCGATCGATATCTACGAGAAACCGGCGAATGAGTTCATCGCGGGATTCGTCGGTTACGTCAATTTCATGGACGGCCGGATCGTGTCCATCGAGGAAAAAACGCGCGATGCCGTCATCGCTACGGAATACGGCAAGATTGGGATCACGCTGCAGCAGGACGATATCAACCATGGAGATGACGTCCTCATGGTCATCCGGCCGGAGAGCGTGAACATCTCCTTGGACTGCGGCGGTAGCCGCCAGAATGTCCTCTGCGGGAGCCTTAAAACCTATATGTATGCCGGCTCAATTGCCAAATGCACGGTGACGATCGGTGACCGAACAATGATCATCGACCAGTACAACCCGCGGGATGCGCAGCATTTCAAACACGCCGAAAAAGTTGAAGTGGAGATCCCCCGCAGCGTCCATCTGCTGAAAAAGAAAAAATAGCGCAGATCTGAATCGCGATCACAACAGGCCGGTCGTTGTCATCTTAAAAATCTCTTCCCCTTTTTATTCGAGGAGGAGAAATCTCTCGATTTTGGATACCTTTTGTGTTCCTTTTCTTTCCGGCTTCTTTGATCGGCATACTCGATCTGCACCCGGCGGTTCTTGAATTTTACTTTTTGAAATGCTGCGATCAGCGGCTCTGCCTGCCCCGAATCTGTTTCAAAGAAAGAACAATTTTTCATGACATCGACATTGATAATACGGAGGTTTGCCACTTTTGCCGTTTCGGAGAGGTATATTTTAAGACTCTTGGGCGTGAATCTTTCCATCAGTCCGATATTCACAAACAGACGTGTGGCGCCTGAGCTGCCTTCCCTCTTTTTCAAATCCACGTTGATATCAGGGGCATTCCGGTAGTAGCTTAAGAAGCGGTTGAACTCAGCAGAGACAAATCGCTGAATGATTTCTTCCTTACTGATCCCTTTCAGCTTTTCATATACGGCCGGTAAAAAGGCGCCGATTTCCTGATGCCGGATCTCCGTGTTCTTTACCTTGTCTACGAGGTGATAAAGCTGTTTTTCGCAAATTTCAGTTCCCGTGGGTATTTTGGCCGGCGTAAATTTCTTCCCGATCTGTTTTTCGATCTGTTTAATCTTATAAATTTCTTTCAAATTAACAATAACGATAGAAATGCCTGATTTGCCGGCCCTTCCGGTACGTCCGCTGCGGTGTGTATAATGTTCAATATCGTCCGGAAGGTTATAATTGATGATATGGGTTAAATCGACCACGTCAATTCCCCTTGCCGCAACATCCGTGGCCACAAGCATCTGAATGTTTCTGCTTCGGAAACGGTTCATGACGCTGTCCCGTTGCGGCTGAGAGAGATCTCCGTGCAAGGAGTCCGCATTGTAACCGTCTTTGATCAGTGCATCGGCAATTTCCTGCGTTTCTATTTTGGTTCTGCAAAAAATAATCGCGTAGATATCCGGATAATAATCGGCAATTCTTTTTAACGCCGCATAGCGGTCCTTCGCATGTACGGCATAGTACCGATGGTGAACATTTTCAGCCCCCGTATTTTTTGAACCAACCGTAATCGAAACGGGTTTATTCATATAGCCCTGCGCGATCGCTTCAATTTCGCTGGCCATGGTCGCGGAAAACAACAAAACCCTTTTATGGTCGGGCGTCCCGGACAAGATCGCGTTTAAATCCTCCTTGAATCCCATGTTCAACATTTCGTCCGCTTCATCCAGCACCAGCCAGTTGATTTCGGAAACATCCACTTTTCTTCGGTTCAGCATATCCAGCATTCTGCCGGGCGTGGCCACAATGATCTGAGCGCCGGAAAAAATCTGCCTGATCTGGGTCAAAATATTGGCCCCTCCATAGATCGGTACAATATTTAACCCGTGAATGTGCTTGGCGAAATGGTTTAAATCATCTGTGATCTGCAAACAGAGCTCCCTTGTGGGGGCCAGGATTAAGGCCTGCGTTTTTGAGGAGAATGGATCAACCTTTTGAATAATCGGTATCCCGAACGCCGCCGTCTTTCCTGTTCCCGTATGGGCCAATGCGACCAAGTCCCTTGTCTCATGCAATAGAAAAGGGATAACCTCCTGTTGGACAGGCATCGGTGTTTCAAATCCCATTTCTGAGAGCGCCTTTAGAATTCTTTTGTCTATCGATAATTCGTGAAATGTCATTGCCTTTTATCCTTTATTGGCTTGGTAGGGTGCGGCAGCGGAACCGAGGGACACGCCCCCGATATTCAGGGGTGCACAGGACATATCTGTTGACTCACCGGCTTCATATTCATACACTCAGCCAGCGGGGAAAGCAATTTTTTATCCATATTTAAACGAAAGGTCATCCATGCAAATATATGTGGACGCGGACGGATTTCCAACTGCGGCGAAAGAGCTGCTGATCAGGGCCGCGATACGCTTGCAGGTGCCGCTGGTTTTTGTGGCCAACAAGCGGGTGAGATATGAGCCGGCCGACATGATTTCAACCATTATCGTCCCTGAAGGACCGGATCTTGCCGATGATCGCATTGCTGAACTGGCAAGGCCGGGCGACTTGGTGATTACGGCCGACATTCCCCTTGCAGACCGGGTGGTTGCCACGGGCGCCTTTGCGCTCAACCCCCGAGGCAAGCTCTATACGGAGGGCAACATCAAGGACAGGCTGGCGATGCGTGACCTGATGAATGGGTTGAGAGACGGCGGCCTGATGACGGGCGGTCCATCGACGTTCAGCAAAAAGGACTGCCAGGCTTTTGTAAATCAGCTGGATAGTTTTTTGATAAAACGGTTGAAAAACAGTAACCCTCAAAAGGAAGGGTGAAATCGATATCAATCAAAACTGACCTTCAGCATGGAGAAGTCGACATCCAGGGTCGCCTGCCCGCGCATCTTCTGCAGAAAGCGGTACAGGGCGTCGATCTCCTCCGCCTCGTCGGGGGGTGGGGGAGAAGCCATTCTTTCTGTCAACATAATTCGCCGCCCTTTTTTTCGGCCTTAAGGGAACGGCTTCCGTGGTATGATGCGCTCCGGACGGCAGGTTTGACCGGCAAAACGGTGTGGAAAGGAGAGAGATGAGGGTTCTGCACACTTCCGACTGGCACATCGGCCGCACGCTTTATGGCCGCGAGCGGTACGCGGAGGTCGATGCCTTTCTGGACTGGCTGGTCGTTCGGGTCGAGGAGGAAAACATCGATGTTCTTCTGGTGGCCGGGGACGTGTTTGACAACAGCACCCCCGGCAACCATGCCCAGGAGCTCTACTACCGTTTCCTGTGCCGCGTGGCGGCCTCTTCAACCCGCCACGTGGTGGTGACCGCCGGGAATCACGATTCGCCCTCTTTCCTGAATGCACCCCGGGAACTCCTGAAATGCCTCAACGTCCATGTCGTGGGGTGTGCCGCCGATCCTCCCGCGGATGAACTGATCGTCATCCGCGGGCCGGACCGGGAGCCAAGGCTCATCGTCTGCGCCATCCCCTATCTCCGAGACCGCGAAATCCGCACCGCCGAGGCCGGTGAGGGCGTCGAGGAAAAGGAGAGGAAAATCATCGAGGGGATCAGGGCGCATTACCGTCGGGTGTGCGAAGCGGCCGAACAGAAACGCACCCTGCTGAAAAAACCTGTTCCGATCGTCGCCATGGGGCATCTGTTTGCGGCAGGCGGCCGGACGGTGGAGGGCGACGGTGTGCGGGAGCTCTATATCGGCTCGCTCGCCCAGGTCCGAACCGATGTATTTCCCAAATGTATCGATTACCTCGCGCTGGGGCATCTTCACATCCCGCAGAGGGTGGGCGGATCGGACTTCATCCGCTATTCGGGCTCCCCGCTGCCCATCGGCTTCGGGGAGGCCGAACAGGACAAGTGCGTCGTTCGCGTGGAGTTTTCGGGTCATCTGCCGCAGGTCACGAATATACCGGTTCCCAGGTTCCAGGAGCTCAAGACCCTGCGGGGGGATTGGCCGGCCATCGCCCTGGAGATCGACGGGCTGAAATCGCGGGGGAGCAGGGCCTGGCTGGAGATCATCTACGAAGGAGAGGAGATCGCCGGCAACCTGCGCGAGCGACTGGATGAGGCCATCGCCGGGACCGCCATAGAGATCCTTCCCATCAAAAACAACCGGGTGCTGGAGCGCGCCCTGAGCGGGACGGCTGCGGAGGAAACGCTCGACGACCTGGACGTGACGGAGGTGTTTCAGCGCTGCCTTCAAGCGCATGAAGTCCCGGAGGATCAGCGCCCGGCGCTTTTAAGCGCCTACCGGGAGGTCATCGTATCCCTGAGTGAAGCGGACCCGATGGCCGAACAGCCTGAGCGGAGAAAAGGGATATGAGAATCCTCGGCGTGCGGTTCAGGAACCTGAATTCCCTCGCGGGTGAATGGCAGGTGGATTTCACCCATCCGGACTATGCGTCAAACGGAATATTCGCGATTACCGGCCCGACCGGCGCCGGAAAGACGACCATCCTCGACGCCGTCTGCCTTGGGTTGTACGGCAGCACGCCCCGTCTGGGCAAGGTGACGAAGAGCGCCAACGAGATCATGTCTCGCCAGACCGGTGAGTGCTTTGCCGAGGTGACCTTCGAGACGCAGAAAGGCCGGTACCGCTGCCACTGGAGTCAGCGCCGCGCCCGGAAACACCCTGAAGGCGAGCTGCAGCAGGCCAGGCATGAAATCGCCGATGCCGATTCCGGGGCCGTCCTGGAATCGAAGATCACCCAGGTGGGTGAATTCATCGAAAAGGCCACGGGCATGGACTTCGAGCGCTTCACCCGTGCAATGCTGTTGGCCCAAGGGGGATTCGCGGTCTTTCTCCAGGCCATTCCCGATGATCGGTCGCCCATCCTGGAGCAGATCACCGGGACCGAAATCTACAGCCTGATATCGATGAAAGTTCACGAGCGCCGCGCGGAAGAACGCAACCAACTTGAGCTGTTGCAGGCGGAACTGCAGGGAATCCAGGTTTTAAGCGATGAGGAAGAGGGGAATCTGCAAAACGCCTTGAAAGAGAAGCGGTCACGGGAAGCGGAACTGGAGGGCCGGGTCGAAGGCCTTCGCAAGGCGGCCCTTTGGCTGGACCGGATGGCCGCCCTGGAGGGGGAGGTCACGGAACTGGACAGGCTGCTGCTGGATTTCGCGGAGCGCAGGCTTGCCTTTGCGCCGGAATGCAGCAAGCTGGAGAAATCCCGCAAGGCTCTCGGTCTGGAAGGCGATTACCGGGGGGTGGCGGCGCTACGGATTCAGCAGGTCAATGAAACCGGGGAGCTTGCCGGCGCCGCCGCCACACTGCCCGGGAAGGAGAAGGCTTGCGCCGATACGCTGAACCTGAAACAGGCCGCGGAAGCCGGGCTGACCGAGGCGCGATCCCGGCAGGTCGCCGAAGCGGAGGTCCTCAAGAAGGTGCGCGAGCTCGATGCCAGGCTGGGGGAGCAGAAAAAACAGGTCGAAGAGAAGGTCAAGGCGATCGGGGATGTCGAGAGGCAGGGAAGGGAGTTTACAAGCAACATCGAACATCTCGAATGGGCGCTGAAAAAGGCGCAGGGCGACCTGGAAACGGTCCGGGACTACCAGGCCGGACACGCAGCCGATGCCGCGCTGCTGACCAACCTTGCCGTCATCGCCAGGGAATTCGAGTCGCTTCGCGACGATGAGGCAAAGCAGATCAAGGCGAAGGAAGATGTTGCCGCGGCAGACGGAAAAAAGGCGTCCGCCGGTTTAACTCGCAGCAAGCTCGAAGCCGACCACGAGAAATCCCGCCGGGAATTCGAGAAGGGGCGGACGGAACTCGGGCGTCTGGCCGTTGAGCTCACGGCCATCCTCAAAGGATCTGACATCGGCCGGTGGCGCGATGAGGCGGATGCGCTGAAGGAGCGCGAGCGTCTTCTGATTCAGGCGGGCGAAATGATCGACCGGATCGACAAGACGGGTCGGGCGCTGGACGGTCTGAGAACGGCCCTTGAAGCCTTCAATAACGGTCATCAGAAGATCTCGGGCCGGATCAAATCCTGCTCGGAGCAAAAAGCGGTCCTGGAAAAGGGAATCGGAACCCTGGAAACGGAGGTCTCTCTCCTCGGACGGATCCGCGACCTTGAGGAGGAGAGGGAGCGGCTGGAGGACGGCAGACCGTGCCCCCTGTGCGGCGCCACCGATCATCCTTACGCGAAGGGCAATCTCCCCGAATTAAACAGGGCGGAAGCGGGGCTGAAAAAGACAAAGGCCGAATACAAAAAGGCGTCCGAGACGCTGGGAAGACTGGAAAACGAGCAGGTTAAGGCTGCGGCGGAGATCCGGCATGCGGAAAAAGAGATGGGGGAGAAGAGGGCCGCACGGGATACGGACGAAAAGGCGTGCGGTGAAGCGTTGCTGAAGCTGGGTATCGCGCATATGGGGACAGATTTTAAATCTGTCCCCATATGTGATGCTCTTGCCGATGTCCGGATGAAAATGGCCGAAACAGCCGGCATCGTTTCCGTTGCGGAAGAGAAAAGCAAGAGAGAGAAGGCGGCGCAAACGGCCCTGGAGAAGTTGAGGACGAGATTCGAGAATTCGGACAAGGCATTGCAGGAAGCGCGGCATCAACGGGAGACGGCCGGCCGGGAGTATGAACGGTTGATCAGGGAGCAGGAAATCCTGGGGGAGGAGGCTCAAAAGGCCCGCACGGCGGCGCTCAAGGGCGTGGAACCCTTCGGGGTCACGCAGATTCCTGTAACCGGACTCGATGCCCTGTTGCGAGATCTCACCGGGCGCAGAGAGGCGTGGCAGACAAGGCAGGATGAAAAAACCGCCGCGGAGAAGAGGATCGGCGATCTGAAGGCCGCGCTGGACAAGGACAACGCCCTGCTTTCGAGCCTCGAAAGGGATCTCGCCGCAAGAGTCAGTGATCGTGACGATCTCACGCGGCAGGTTGAATCCCTCAGCGCCTCCCGCCGCGAACTCTTCGGGGAGAGGAACGCCGACCAGGAGGAAAAAAGGCTTAATGATGCCGCGGAGCGGGCGGGAAAGGCCTTTGAAAAGGCGCGTGAAGAGTACGGGCGGATGGAAAAAGGGATCGGCGCCCTGAAGGAGAAAATCGCCCTGTTGCAGGAAAAGACGGGAAAGCGGGCGGGGGAACTGGCGCAGGCGGAGGCGAACCTGGCGGAGCGGATTAGCAAGGCTGGGTTCGAAGACGAGGCCGGCTATCTGTCCTCCTGCCTGACTGAAGAGGCGCGGGAGAGTCTCGCGGCGCGGGAAAAGGCCCTGGTCAAGGAGAAAACGGAACTGGACGCCCGCCGGAGGGACAAGGCAGAGGCGCTGGCGGCGGAGCGCGAGAAATGCCTGACGGATCAGCCCGCTGAGACACTCCGGGAAATGATTGGCGCCTCTGACTCAAGCTTAAGACAGATCCGGGTCGATATCGGCGGCATCACAAACAGCCTGGGTGAAAATGAGAAATGGAAGGAAAAGCAGAAGGATCGCCTCCGGACCCTGGTGGCCCGGAAAAAGGAATGCGCCCGCTGGGACGACCTGCATCTGCTCATTGGCTCCGCCGACGGCAAGAAGTTCCGGAACTTTGCCCAGGGGCTGACCTTCGAGAGGATGATGGTGCATGCCAACCTCCAGCTCCGGAAGATGACGGACCGCTACTTGCTCATCCGCGACCCGTCGCAACCGCTGGAACTGAACGTCATCGACAACTATCAGGCGGGCGAGATCCGTTCCACGAAGAATCTCTCCGGCGGCGAAAGCTTCATCGTCAGCCTGGCCCTGGCGCTCGGCCTCTCGCAGATGGCGAGCCGCAATGTGCGCGTCGATTCTCTCTTCCTCGATGAAGGGTTCGGAACCCTCGACGACGAGGCGCTCGAAACGGCGCTTTCGACGCTGGCGGGGCTGCACCAGGAAGGCAA
This sequence comes from Syntrophaceae bacterium, assembly GCA_919902745.1. Taxonomy (GTDB): domain Bacteria; phylum Desulfobacterota; class Syntrophia; order Syntrophales; family UBA5619; genus UBA5619. The sequence goes on from CAKKRN010000238.1 coordinate 15,201, forward strand.
GCTGATCGGCGTCATCTCGCATGTTCCGGCGCTCAAGGAGCGCATCGGCACGCAGATCCAGGTCACCCCCGGGACCGGGGGGCGAAGCAGCCTGACCGGCCCCGGCTGCCGGAGGATTTAACTGCAAACTACAGAAACTTGTCGATATCGGCGAGTTTCAGGCCGAAGGCGTCGGCGACTCCCTGGAAGGTGACCCGGCCTTTGATCACATTGGCGCCCTTTTTGAT
>CAKKRN010000239.1 GCA_919902745.1 Syntrophaceae bacterium
TCCTTCCAAGGACCTTTTCCGCAATCTCGACGGACAGCTTCTGGGACTGATCGGTCAGAATCTTCCTGGCGGCAGCGATTTCTCCATCCATTTGGACACGGAAATGTTCCATGATCCCCGGAAGTTCGGCCCGGACCGCATCGATGACGGTCTTGGCCTCCTCGGCGCCCTGCCCGATAATTTCGCTCTTCTGTTCGACGGCTGCCGCCTTCGCCTGACGGAGCTTCTCTTCGTAGGCGGCCATCTTCTGTTCCACGCTCTCCTGGAGACGTTTGATCTCGCTTTCGGACTCCTCCAACTGTTTCTTCCGCCTGTCGATCATGCCGAGGATCGGCTTGTAGAGCAGGACATTCAAAATGAAGATCAGCAGAAGGAAATTGACGATCTGAATTCCCAGGGAATAATCGAGACTGACCACGGTCTGTCACCTCTTATCGCGTGAAGAATAAAAAAGCCGCATGTAATGGAAAACATTACTTCGGCAACAAATATTTCGAAGTGCCTCTATCTCATTCTTGGACCACTGTCAACATTTTTCACCGGCAGCTCTATTTTCGAGGGGAAGGGTATGGACCTCGGCATCACTGCGGATCATGTGGCAGGTTCCTTCGAAAAAGGCCCCTTCTTCCACGGAGATGACGGGTGTGTTCAGGTCGCCCGTCACCTTGCCGGTTGAGTAGATGCGGATTATCTTTTTTACGTCGATCTGCCCGCGCATCTCGCCGCTCACCATGACGCTGTCCACGCGGATATCGGCCTCGATCTCGGCGCCTTCGCCGATGACCAGCGTGCCATTGCCGAAAATGCTGCCCTTGAAATCGCCATCGATCCGGACCGAACCGTTGAACATCAATTTCCCGGTGAATTCAGCGCCTTTTCCCAGAAAGGCCCTGATCTCTTCCTCTTCTTTTCTCTTTTTGCCAAACATCTTTTGTCCCTCCCGGATGTCGTTGAATTTCGATTTACGAAGCCGTCATGATTGGAGAATGAACCTCCGTACGCTGATATTCATCAGCACGCCGATGGCCGTCATCAGAACCACCATCGACGAACCGCCGTAACTCAGAAAAGGCAGCGGAATCCCGACCACCGGCAGGATTCCCAGGACCATGCCGATGTTGATGAATACCTCCCAGAAGATCAGCATGGTGATCCCGAACGCGATCAGCGCCCCCGGATAATCCCTCGAGTGGTTCATGATCTTCAGCCCCCAAAGAATCAAGGCAAAAAACATGGCGACCAGGATCATCCCCCCCAGGAAACCCCACTCCTCCGCAAAGACCGAAAAGACGAAGTCGGTCTGCTGTTCCGGCAGGAACTTGAGCTGGGTTTGCGAGCCTTTCAAAAACCCCTTGCCGAAGACGCCCCCCGAACCCACGGCGATCATCGACTGGATGATGTGGTATCCCGATCCCAGCGGATCACGCTCGGGACCGAAGAAGGTGAGAATCCGCTCCTTCTGGTAATCCTTGAGAAAATACCAGCCGATGGGGGTCAGGACGAGGCCCCCGGCGCCGGCGATCAACAGCGATCTCCAGTCCAGACCGACGAAGAAAACCATTGAGAGGAACAGGATGAAGAGGATCAGCCCCGTTCCCAGATCGGGCTGTTTCAGAATGAAAAGGAACGGGATGATCACGATCGTAAAAGGGATGAGCAGTTCGGTCAGGTGATAACCCCGGCCGATCTGGTGGTGGTCAAAGTACTTGGCGAGTGCCAGGATGATCGTCAGTTTGACCAGTTCCGACGGTTGGAAGGTGAATCCGTTGATGGCGATCCAGCGCTGAGAACCTCGTGTAGCATAACCGGCGGTAAAGACGACGAGAAGAAGAACGATCGAGATACCGTAGATGATGTAGGCATGGCGGCTCAGAAAACGGTAATCGATAAAGAAAGCGACGGCCATGCCCACCAGTCCGATGAGGATCCACTGGAGCTGCTTGATGTAGAGCGGCGTTTGCCGGAAATCTGTAAGGCTGAAGCCGGTGCTGTAGATGTTCAGCAAGCCGATACCGCTGATGATCAGGACCAGGATGAAGAGGGTCCAGTCGAAATTCAGGATAAGACGGCGGTCCAGTTTGATCATGGCTTCGGAATACCCCGGATCTCCGCGGCGCTCTGCGCCTGCAGCTGGCTCGGCGTCATTTTCTTCAGGGCGAAGTAGGTTTCAATAACCTTCCTGGCCACAGGGGCCGCCGCCGCCCCGCCGTGACCGGCGTGTTCCAGGATGACCGCGACAACAATTTCCGGATTCCGATAAGGCGCGAAGCAGACGAAGAGGGCATGGTCCCGGAAATTGGCCGACACACGCTTCGTCTTACGCGCCTTTGCATCCTGAGGGAGACCGATTACCTGGGAAGTGCCTGTCTTCCCACAGACGTCCTGTTCCTGTCTTTTCAGGACATACCCCGTTCCGCCCTTCTCATTGACCGCCCCCCACAGGGCCTGGTTGATGAGCGCAATGGTCTGCGGGCGGACCGGCAGGACACCCTGTTTCTCCGGCCCGTATCTCTTTACGACATGTCCGTCCGAAGATTCAAGCTGTTTTATGAGCCGGGGCCGGTAAAGGGCGCCGCCGTTGGCCAAGGCGGCATAGACGTTGGCGAGCTGGATCGGCGTGACAAGGTTGTACCCCTGGCCGATGGCGAGGGAGATGGTTTCGCCCATCTGCCAGGATTGCCGGAGACGGGAAAGCTTCCACTGTTTCGTCGGGATCAGGCCGCCCTTTTCCCGGTTCAGGTCGATCCCCAGAGGGGCGCCGAGACCGAAGGCGCGCGCGTAGTAGGCGATCCGGTCCACGCCGAGCATCTTCCCCAGGTTGTAGAAATAGACGTCGCAGGACTCCACGATGGCGCGGTGGAGATTGACATTGCCGTGACCCTTCTCCTGCCAGCAGCGGAAGGTCCGGTCTCCCATCTTGAAGGCGCCGTTGCAGTAGAAACTCGTTTCCGGGGTGATCAGCCCTTCTTCGAGGGCGGCGGCGGCGACGACGACCTTGTAGGTCGATCCAGGCGGGTACTGTCCCGATATCGAGCGGTTCTCCATGGGATGCCGGGGATCGTTGGAAAGGCTCTCCCAGTCGTCGAAAGAGATCCCTCCGTTGAAAAGGTTCGGGTCGAAGGAGGGTGAGCTAACCAGGGCGAGCACCGCCCCGCTGCGGGGGTCCAGAACCGCAACCGCGCCCGCCCGGTTGCCGATGGCCGTCCATGCCGCCTCCTGGATCGCCGAATTAATGGTCAGGACGACATTGTCACCCGGTTCTGACTGAATCCTGCCCAGGGAACGGACCGCCTTGCCCGCCGCATTAACCTCAACCTGTTCGGCGCCGTTTTTTCCCCGGAGGTGGTCATCGAGGAATTTTTCGATGCCGAATTTACCGATCATATCGCCCGGTGCGAGATGCAACGCGATGTTCCGATCAAGGTCTTCCCGGCTGACTTCTCCGGTGAAGCCGATGATCTGTGCGGTCATCTCCCCGTTGAGGTACTGTCGGACGGGCGTCACCTCGGTCACCACGCCGGGAAGTTCAAGGGCATGGGTTTCCACCACGGCAAGTTTTTCCATGCTGATGTTCCGTTCGAGGAGAACGGGTACGAAGGGCTTTACGCGGTCCGAGGGAGACGTAAGAGCTGGAAACTTAAGCGAACGTTCGGTGTAGAGCGCCTTGATCTTTTCGATCACCTTCCGGATATCCTTTGTTCGGTTGGGGATAAAGACGATGTCGAAGGAGGGCTGGTTGTCCACGAGAACGCGCCGGCCTTCGTCCATGATCAAGCCGCGCATCGGCTTGATTTTCCGCAGGCGAACGCTGTTGTTTTCGGAGCGCTGCCGCAGCTCGTCCCCCTTGATCACCTGCAGGTACCACAGTCGCATCACGAGAAGCGACAGTGCCACGGAGACGATGATGAACAACATTCGGAATCTTTGTTTGAACTGACCCGGCTCATATCCGCCGAGCCGGTCGCCGATCTTCCACATGCAGAAAAACCTCGAAACGCTGGAGCAGGATGAAGCAGAGGGGACTCAGGCACCCCACCACGACGGCCTGCGGGACGAAGATCTTCGGGATCGCATCGAGGATGTCGGCGCCGAAGACAAAACGGTAAAAGAGAACGATCACCAGGCCTTCCAGAAGCGTGCAGAGTGCCGTAAAGGATGCGATCAGGGCCGGTTTCCCGGCGTAGATTTTTCCTCCCACGATGTTGGAGAGATAAAAAATGAGGACATACAGAAACATGTAGAGCCCGAAAATCGCGCTGGTCAGACAATCCAAAAAGAAACCGAGCAGAAGGGAAAGGAGTCCCCCGCGGAGGGCGTCGAGATGGAATCCGAGATAGATGACGACGATGAGGGAGATCTCTATCCCGATCCAGCCGAAGGAAAACAGCTCCAGGATCGTGATCTGGACAATCACGAGAAGAAGCAGGAGCATCGGAAGAAGAAGATAATGGATCATTTTCCGGCCCCCGCTTCCGGAATCAGGGCCAGAACCTCCTCGAGCTTTCCGAAATCGACGGCAGGCGCCACGTCGATTTTCTGAAAAAGGCCTTCCCCTTTTCGCGAAACTCCGGTGACGACGCCGAGCAGCAGCCCTTTGGGAAACACCCCGGCCAGGCCGGAGGAGAGAACCAGATCTCCCGGCAGGACCTCCTCCACCCGGGAGATGTATTTCAGGTTGCAACCTGCCGATCCGGCGCCCTGGAGAATCCCCTGGGCTCGGCTCCGCTGAATCAGTCCGTCGATATTGCTGTTTCCATCAACAAGAAGCAGAACCTGAGAGGCATGCCAGGCGGTTTCGATGATCCGTCCCACGACCCCTTGCTCGGACAGCACCGGAAATCCAACCCGCATCCCGTCGGCGGTTCCCTTGTCGATCAGGATCGTCTTGAACAGGGAGGCGCGGCTGCGGTCGACTACTCTTGCGGCCACGACCCGGTTTGACAGGCCATCCTTGAGGTTGAGGAGTTTTCGAAGGCGCATCCCCTCGATGTACCCCTCGCGGTAATGGTTGATCTGTTCGCTCAGGACGGCGTTCCCATGCCGGAGCCGTCTGTTCTCATCCTCCATGCCGACGAGGAAGAGATACCGTTTCCAGGAGTCGTGCAGCCCCTTGAGTGAAACGTTTACGGCATCTTCCACGGGGGCTGCCGCCTCCAGGACAATCTTCCGAAGGAATCCGGTTTCGGACAACCGGGACGCGCTGTAGGAGATGACGGCCAGAGAGATGATCAGCAGAACCGCTGCCACGACGGGGGGGTGGTATTTATGGGGGATCAGCATTTCTCAGTCAACAAGCACTTCATCGCCCTTCCACCTATACCTGACGACTTCGTAAAAAAGCATAAAAGTCGCGAAAATGGGGCGGCTTCGTAAAAAGGCCGCAGGCAAGGCGCGCGAACCCTGAGGAGTGAGGCGTACTTTGTGTACGCCGCAATGACGAAGGATGAAGCGCAACGCAGCATCCGGGCTTTTTACGAAGCCGTCATACCTGGAATGTCACCTCTTTCAGCACATCCAGCTGATCCAGCGCGATTCCGGCGCCCCTGGCCACGGTAGTGAGGGGATCATCCGCAACCGTGATGGGGAGACCCGTCTCCGCCCGGATCAGCAAATCGAGGTTCCGGAGCAGGGCGCCGCCGCCGGTGAGGACGATCCCGCGGTCGACAATGTCCCCGGCCAGTTCGGGAGGTGCGTTCTCGAGGGCGTCCTTGATCGCGTCCACGATGAGGCTGATGGGTTCGTTGATCGCCTCCCGGATCTCATCGGAATTGATCTCCATGATCTTCGGAATGCCGGAGATCAGATCCCTCCCCCTGACCTCCATCTTGCGGATCTCCCCGCTGGGATCGGGATAGGCGTTGCCAATCGTTGTTTTGATGATCTCTCCCGACCGCTCCCCGATCAGGAGGCTGTACTTTCGTTTTATGTACTGGACAATCTCTTCGTCGATCTTGTCCCCGGCGACCCGGACGGACTTCGAATAGACGATACCGGCGAGCGAGATCACCGCCACCTCCGTTGTTCCCCCGCCGATGTCCACGACCATCGAGCTGATCGGCTCGGTGATCGGCAGCCCGGCGCCGATCGCCGCCGCCATCGGTTCCTCGATCAGATAGATCTCCCTCGCCCCGGCTGATTCCACCGTTTCGCGTACGGCCCGCCTCTCTACCTGGGTGATCCCGGAGGGGATGGAGACGATGATCCGCGGCCGGACCAGGGTTCGGCGGTTGTGGACGCTCAGGATGAAGTGCCTGAGCATCGCCTCCGTGATGTCGAAATCGGCGATCACGCCATCCCGCATGGGCCGGATGGCGACGATGTTTCCCGGGGTCCGGCCGAGCATCTTCTTCGCCTCGGTCCCGACGGCGAGGACCTTCTTTTCCCCTTTGGCGTTCATGTGGACGGCGACGACGGAGGGCTCGTTCAGCACAATCCCCTTTCCCCTGACATATACGAGGGTATTGGCCGTTCCCAGATCGATGGCCAGGTCGTTGGAAAACTTTCCCAAAATGAAATCGAAAAGCAAGTTCGTTTCCTCCTGATGATTCGGTAAAATTGCATTCACAATCGAAAGGATAGTTTCGATTGACTGACCCCCTATACCGTATTTCCCACCCCTTATCAATCCATTTTTCCAAAAAATCATTGCATTTCGAGGGTGACTATATTACTAAGCCTCGCATAAACGAAGGATCTTTTCCGGGGGCGTGGTGCAACGGGGTGTGGTGCGAAGCCAAGGGGACACCTTGCCGCAAGGTGTCCCCAAGTGGATTTCTTATATAATATTCATAAATTACGGGGGAAGAAGTAATGCTCGACATCATGAGAAGGCATGCCAGAAACTGGCTCATGAAGCTCATTCTGGGGATCATCATCGTCGTTTTTGTCTTCTATTTCGGCTCGATGGGCGGGAGGCAGAGGGCGGAGCGAATTGCCATCATCGACGGCAAACCGATCGTCTATGCCGATTTTCAGCGGGAATACCAGAATCTGATCGACGTGTACCGCCAGCGTTTCGGACAGAACCTGACGGAGGAGATGCTCAAAGGGCTGAATCTCAAGCGGCAGGCGCTCGACAATCTGGTCAATCAGGCGGTCATTATGAAGAAGGCGGAGGAGATGAACATCCAGGTGACCGATGATGATGTCAAGGCCGCCATCTTTTCCTATCCCGCTTTTCAGCGGAACGGCGTTTTCGACCAACGGATCTATGAGCAGACCCTCCGGGCCAGCAAAATGGCCCCGGAGGAGTTCGAGGGCATCCAGAAGAAGATGCTGGTCACCGTAAGGTTGGAGGAGCTGATCCAGGATGGTGTGAAGGTGTCCGATCAGGAGGCCCTTGACCTGTACCGGATGCAGAAGGAAAAAATCAATATTGATTTCATCCAGATTTCTCAGCAGGCTTTCGCGAAGGGGATCCGTCCCGCACCGGCTGATCTGGAGGCGTTTCTGAAGGCCCGCGAGGGGCAGTTCCGCGTTCCGGAGCAGGTGCAGATCAAGTACCTGGCGTTCATGGGTCAGGATTATGCCGCGAAGGCAAAGATCTCCGATGCGGAGATAAACGAGTACTACGAAAAGAACAGGTCCCAGTGGAAGAAGGGGGACAAGGCGCCGCCCCTTGCCGAGGTCCGGGATCGCGTTACCGCCGAGCTGGGGAAGATGGGCGGGATGTATGCGGCCTCGGATGAGGCCAAGAAGGCCCACGATACCATCTACCAGCAGGAGAACCTCGAAGCCTACGCGGCCCAGAAGAAATTGACGCCCCGCACGACCGGTCTCTTCCGACTTAATGAACCGCCCCCGGAGTTCAAACCGATCGCGGATTTCGTCAAGATTGTCTCGCGCCTGGAGAAACAGCAGATCAGTCGGGTGCTCCAGGGGGAGAAGGGGTATTACATCGTCCAGGTGGCCTCCCGGAAGGCCCCTTATCTGCCCGCCCTGAAGGAGATCGAGGCCGAGGTGGAGAAACAGTATCGGGAGGCGGAGGCGAAGCGCCTGGCGAAGAAGGAGGCGGATGATCTCATCGCCCGTCTGAAGAAGGGTGGCGATCTGGAAGGCGTGGCCGGGGAAAAAGGGTTGAAGGTTTCGGAAACGGGACTCTTTCAGCCCGGGGGAGCTGTTCCCAAACTGGGTTCATCCGTGGAGCTGACGGAAGCGCTGTTCCAGATCTCCGAGAAGAAACCCTATCCGGAGCAGGCCTATTGGGTCGACGGGAATTATGTGATTTTGAAGTTCAAGGCGAGGGGGAAAGTGGACGACGCGGAGTTCGTTGCCCAGAAGGACGCCATTGTCAATTACCTGGCCCGGACGAAAAAAACAGAGACGATCAAGGCCTGGATCGAGGGAAGCAAGGCCGCCCTGGTCAAAGACGGCCGTTTGGAGTTCACAAGAGATTTCAAAGATCTGTAA
>CAKKRN010000240.1 GCA_919902745.1 Syntrophaceae bacterium
TTCGCCTGCTTCATGATGTTTCCGAAATTCTGCACCGATACTACCTCCTTACTATGGATGTATTCATATTTTAACGAACTCGTAAAAAGTCGTCATTTGCCTCTTTTGTCATTCCGGGCTTGACCCGGAATCCAGGTGTAGGGTGCGTCTTGACGCACCGCTCCTTTTATTGGTGCGTTACGGCTTCCGCCTAACGCACCCTACATCTATTATTTTCAATCTTCGGGCGGGGGCGGGTCGGGGGAGATATCCTCCGCATCCGGTTGCGGCGCAACGGGGGGCGCCGAGGCGGCCGCCGGCGCGGGGGGATCGATCATCTTCACGTCCCGCACCTCCGCCCCGGGAAAGGTGTCGAGGATCTTCCGCACGAGCGGGTGGGAAAGCGCCTCCCGCCGGATCTCCTGGATCCGCTGGTTCTTCGCCGCCCGGCCGTTCCCGTTTCCGTTGCCATTGCGAGCATTTGTCGAACCGCCGGCCTCCGAAGCAAGCATCTCGATCTCCAGCGCCGTCTCCCGCCCGAAAAATTGCCGGCCGTGTTCCGCAAGCGCCGCTGTCCGCCCGACGACGTCGTCGAGGAATAAATAGCCCTTCTCGAAGCCGATCCGCAGGCGCCCCGGTTCGCAGCAGAGGCACCTCCCCGATTCGATCTTTGCAGAGAGGGCCGGGTCCTGCCGCTTCAAGAACGCCTTGTATCCCTGCCAGTCCTTTTCTGCGGTTCCGCCGCCGCCCGTTCCGGCGCCGCTGCGGTAGGGTGCGCGCTCTTCCGCCGCGGCGGTTGCGGAGGCCGTGTCGCCGGCGCCCGGAGGCGCACCGTTCCGGCCTCCCGCCTGGGACGCTTCGCCGCCCGCGGGGGCGGCAGACCCTGCGGCTCCCCCGGCAACGGAAACCTCTCCTCCCGTCCCGCGATTGGCCTCCATTTCACGGTTCGCCGGATAGGCCGCCGCAGCGTCTCCCCCGGTCCCCGATTTTGCTAACATTTTCGAGGTTCCCGGCCTGGCCGCCGCCTCTCCCCGGTTTTCCGCCGCGCGTTCCCCTCCGGAACCGCCCGAGCCCCCCGCCGCCGGCCCGCCCCCGAGACGCCTCTCCAGCCCCTCCATCCGGGCGAGAACCGCCTCGATCGGGATCATCGGCTCTAAGAAGGCCATCCGGCAGAGGATCGCCTCCAGGTTCAGCCGCGGGTTCTGGCTCCGGCGGACGTTCTCCTCCTCGGCCATCAGGATCTCCAGATAGCGCTGGAGCGTTTCCGTTGATTGCCCCGCGGTTTGCCCCTTCAGTTTCGCCGCCTCTTCCGCCGGCAGATCGACCAGCGGCTCCTTCTCCCCCGCGATCGCGGTGAAGAGCAGGTTCCGGAATTGGCCTAACAGCGTCTGGTAGAAATAGCGCATGTCGAGGCCGGCGTAGTAGGCCTCGTCGATGATCCTCAGGCAGCGGCTGGCGTCCCGCGCGAGGACCGCCTCGGAGAGCATGAAGAGGAAGCGCCGGTCGGAGCGGCCGAGGATCTCCTCCACCGCCGGATCCCCGATCTCGAATCCCGCGTAGGAGATCACCTGGTCGAAGATGCTCTGCGAGTCGCGGAGGCTCCCGTCCCCCGCCTCGGCGATCCAGGCGAGGCCGTTGTCGCTGATCTGGACCCCGTCGGACGCCGCGATCTTCTTCAGATTTTCGGAGATCTGCTTCAGCGGGATCCGCCGGAAGTCGAAGCACTGGCAGCGGGAGAGGATCGTCGCCGGCACCTTCTGGGTCTCCGTTGTCGCGAAGATGAAGATCACGTGGCCGGGGGGCTCCTCGAGGGTTTTCAACAGCGCGTTAAACGCCTCCCGGGTCAGCATGTGGACCTCGTCGATGATGTAGATCTTGTAGCGGCAGGAGGCGGGGGCGAATTTCACGTTCTCGCGGAGTTCCCGGATCTCGTCGATCCCCCGGTTCGAGGCGCCGTCGATCTCGCGGACGTCGATCGCGTTTCCATTCGTGATTTCAACGCAATGGCCGCATTGATTGCAGGGGGTGGGCGTCGGCCCCGTTTCGCAGTTCAGCGCCTTCGCGAGGATCCGGGCGATCGAGGTCTTCCCGACCCCGCGCGGCCCGCTGAAGAGAAAGGCGTGGGCGATCCGCTTTTGGCCGATCGCGTTTTTCAGCGTCCGGACCACGTGCTCCTGTCCCAGCACGTCTTCGAAGACCTGGGGTCGCCACTTTCGGGCCAGAACGCGGTATTCCACGGATACTCCTGTGAGGAATGGGGAAAAAAGGGATAGCCAGGTTGACCCGCAGCACACGCCGGTGACTGCTGCCGCTGCTTCCTTCCGGATCTGACGGTGTTCACAGGCCGCCGTCGCGCGGGGCCCGGCTATCTTTCCATCTATATTTTCTGGCGGAGAGAGCGGGATTTGAACCCGCGGTACACCTTTGAGGGCGTACACACGATTTCCAGTCGTGCTCCTTCAGCCGCTCGGACATCTCTCCATCGTTCCCTTCGGGAAAAGTGCGGCATTATAGAGGGGCGAAAACGGATCTGTCAAGGAGTTAAAATAAACGGCTCCGCAAAAAGCCCGGATGCTGCGTTGCGCTTCATCCTTCGTCATTGCGGCGTACAAAAGTACGCCTCATTCCTCAGGATTCGCGCGCCTTGCCTGCGGCCTTTTTACGAAGCCGTCCCATTTTCAAGACTTTTA
>CAKKRN010000241.1:0-2329 GCA_919902745.1 Syntrophaceae bacterium
GAGCAACAAGAAGCCGGGATGTGGAAAGAAGTCGGAGATCTTCATGCAGGCGAGGCGGAAGCCCTCGTGCTTGCCCGCAGAAAAAAGGCTGACTGGTTTCTCACCGACGATTCGACGACACGACTTTTTGTCTCCCTCTTGGGCATGGAGGTGCACGGATCCCTGGGCGTTATCCTTTGGAATGCCGCCCACCGGTATCTGTCGCGGGCAGAAACGGAGCAGGCGTTAAACGATCTTGAAGCCTCATCACTCTGGCTTTCCGCCAGGATCTATCAAGAAGCCCGGCAGTCCCTTGATGATATTTATGCCACAGGACCATAAGGGCAATCAACCCTGGCCACGGCATTGGGCTGTTTGAGCACCCTGTAAACGCTTTCAATGATTTTGTATAACTCCTTGTGAACCGGTTGCAGCCGGCATAGCGTTCATCGCCTCATCGCACCTCACCGAATGGTTTCATAGCCTCCGGGGACGCCGTGCTTCGAGAAAACGATTTGCCAAAGCTGAACATGCCGGGCGCGAAAGGACCCGGCGCAGTAAAGCAGGTAGTATTTCCACATGCGGTAGAATCGCTCGCCGTATTTTGCTTTCAATTGATCCCAGCCCTTGTCGAAGTTTTCAAACCAGGCCATGAGCGTCTGTCGTAATCGGGACCGATCAGGTGCCAGTCCTCCATGACAAAGCTCTTCTCAACGGCGGCGCCGATCTGGGCAATGGACGGCATGTTGCCTCCCGGAAAAAGATATTTGGTCATGAAAGGATCCACCATTGTCGTTGTCGAGAGCTCTTTGCCGATGGTATGCAAAAGAAAAAGGGAAGATGAAACCATACGATCCCTTTTCGATATCCTGACTTCCTGCCTGTTTTCGTCAAACTATAACTTCTCCCAGGGGAGCTCGCCGTCGTCGTAGGAGCGGGCGAGGAGAACGTCAGAAGATCCCGTCGAGGGGCGTTCCGCAATGGGGGCAGGCCGATCCCTTCAGATCCAGCCGTTCGATGGAGAAGCCATAGCGGCCGATGAGGAGCCGGCCGCAGTGGGCGCAAAGGGTGTTCTCCCCCGGATCTCCGGGGATGTTTCCGCAGTAAACGTATTTCAGCCCGGCGGATTTGCCGATCTCCGCGGCCCGGTGAATCGAGGATGCCGGCGTCGGCGGCGTCTGGGTCATCCGGTACTGGGGGTGGAAGCGGCTGATGTGCCAGGGGGTTTCCGCCCCGAGGGAGACGAGGAAGGCGGTAAGTTCGCCGAGCTCCTCCTCGCCGTCGTTGAGACCGGGGATGAGGAGCGTCGTCACTTCGACCCAGATCCCGAGCTCCTTCATCTTTCTCAGGCTGTCGAGGACCGGCTGGAGTCGCGCGCCGCACTGTTTTTTATAGAAATCGTCGCGGAAGGCCTTCAGATCGACGTTCGCCGCGTCGAGGCGGGGCGCGACGAGCTCCAGCATCCCTTGGGTCATGTAGCCGTTCGTCACAAAGACGTTTTTGAGCCCCTTTTCCCGGGCGATTCCGGCCGTGTCATAGGCGAATTCGAAATAGACGGTCGGCTCCGTGTAGGTGTAGGCGATGCTCTTCGACCCGCTCCGGAGGGCCATCTCCACGATCTCCGCCGGGGTTCTTTCACGCCCGACGATCCGGCCCGTTTCCCGCGGCATCTGTGAGATATCGTGATTCTGGCAGAAGGTGCAGCGGAAGTTGCAGCCGACCGCGGCGATCGAGAAGGAACGGGAGCCGGGCAGCAGATGGAAGAAGGGTTTCTTCTCGATGGGATCGACGTTTTCGGCGATGATCGCGCCGTAAACGAGACTGTAGAGGGTTCCCTCACGGTTTTCCCGGACGCCGCAGGTTCCCCGGTCGCCGGGGGCGATCCGGCAGCGGTGGGCGCAGAGGCCGCAGCTTACCCGATTCTCCGCCTCCTTTTCATACAGCAACGCCTCATGAACCATTTTTCGTCTCCCAGCAGACAGCCGGCAAGCCGTCCCATTTTCACGACATTTAAGACTTTTTTACGAGGTCGCCCTTCTTGAATCCACGGACGACGCCCGGCACGGGTCTCCGGCCGTCCGGACTCAGCGCGACCGGCTCCCGGATCACCTCCTGAATCGTCCGGAAGGAGAAGGTTACGGAGAAGGCCAGGCCGAAGAAGGCGCCGAAGGGGTTGTTCATCACGGGGATTCGCTCCTCCAGGCCGGTGGCGAAATCATACCAGCTCCAGGGAAGGAAGATCACGCTGCCCCACTGGATCCGGACCCCCGGGAGCTGCCTCCGAATCATGGCGGTGAGGGAGGCGAGGTGGAAGAAACGGTTTTTTGTGCGGATTTGGGGATTGAAAAGG
>CAKKRN010000241.1:2429-3734 GCA_919902745.1 Syntrophaceae bacterium
TTCGCCGCTGCCGCACCCGACATCGAGGAGACGTTCCCCGGCGCGGGGCGCCGTCAGATCGAGGATAAGGCTCTTGATCCTCCCGTCGAGATAGCGGCCGGTGGGCGTCACCCGCCAGTCGTCATGAACCGTTTCTACCTGCGTCCCCATCTTCTTTCCTGTCGCCGCATCGTCTTTCCGCAGCCTTGTGAAAACCCGTTTCCGTTCGCCGGTGCAGGGAGAACCCTTCAACCGCCGATCGCCGGCATCTCTTTCATGCATTTCTTGATGTGGTGATCCGTACAGGCGATTTGGTGCTCTTTTGGTTTCCGGGCGATCGCCCCAAGGATGAGTTTCTCCAACTCCCCGTCGGCGCATCCCGTGCGGAGAGGGCCCTTGAGGTCCGTTTCGTCATCCGACAGCAAGCAGGCCCGGAGGTGGCCGTCCGCTGTCAGGCGGAGGCGGTTGCAGGCGCCGCAGAAGTGGCGGCTGACCGGGCTGATGAACCCGATCTCCCCCGCACCACCGGCGAGGCGGTAGATTTGCGCCGGTCCCTCGTCCCCGTTCCCCGGACCGTTGACCGGTTCAAGCCGGCCGAACCCCTCGATCCGCTCCCGGACGAGGGCGTTGGAAATATACCGACCGTTGTTTTCGATTCCCGCATGGCCGAGGGGCATCAGTTCGATGAATCGGATCTGATAGGGATTTTCGAGGGTCATCCGGGCGAAGTCCAGGATCTCGTCGTCATTGAAACCCTTGATGGCCACGATGTTGATCTTGATCGGGGAGAAACCGGTTTCCCGGACCTTGCGGATTCCATTGAGGACGGCATGGATCTCCCCGCCCCGCGTGATTCGGGCGTACTTGTCGGCGTTCAGGGAGTCGAGGCTGACGTTGATCCGCCGGATTCCCGCGGCAAAGAGGCTCTCCGCACAGGCTTCGAGAAGGATGCCGTTCGTCGTCAGGCTGATATCCTTCAATTCAGGGATCGCGCGGAGGGATGCGATAAATTCGGCGACGCCCCGGCGGACCAGCGGTTCGCCGCCGGTGATCCGGACCTTCGTGATTCCGAGCCCCGCCGCGATCCGGATGATCCGGCGGATCTCCTCATACCGGAGGATGTCGTCGTGACCGATCCGGGAGAGCCCCTCCTTGGGCATGCAGTAGGTGCAGCGGAGGTTGCACCGGTCCGTGACGGAAACACGCAGATAATGGATATCACGATCATATCGATCGAACATGGAAGCCGTGTACTCTCCTTTCCAGTTCGGAAAACCGGATGGCGCTTTCGGATGTTCCGATCCCACCGGTCCCGGACCGTAATAA
>CAKKRN010000242.1 GCA_919902745.1 Syntrophaceae bacterium
GCAATGAATATAAAGGTAGGGCTTCTATCATGCGAGAGTGGCGGAACTGGTAGACGCACTGGATTTAGGATCCAGCCCGCCTAAGCGGATAGGGGTTCAAATCCCCTCTCTCGCACCAATCGGTCTGTCATCTGAATATAATATCTTGGACAAAGGAGCGTATTGCCGTGAGTGAGATCAGTGCCGCTGTTAAAATTGAAGATATCAGTGCCGTAAAGAAGAAACTATCCTTTGATGTCCCGTGGGCGGATGTGAAAAGCGAGTTGGACGCGGTTTACCGCAAGGTGGGAAAAACGGCCAAGATCAAAGGGTTCAGACCGGGCAAGATTCCACGGGAAATCCTGGAGAGGCACTACCGGGAAGATGCCGAGGGAGAGACGATCTCCAATCTGGTGAATCGGTACTACTGGGAGACTTTGCAGCAGAAAGATATTCCGGCGGTGACCAAGCCGGAGATCGAACAGCAAGGGATTGAGGCGGAAAAGGATTTCACCTTTTCGGCGACGGTCGAGGTGGAACCCGCCGTCGAACCGAAGGACTATCTCGGTCTGGAATTGGAGAAAGAAGAACCGGTTGTGACCGATGAGGATCTTGAAGCAAGAATGGCGGAAATCCGTCAGATGTTCGCCACCATGGAAGAGGTGGAGGAAGACCGCGCGATCCGGATGGGCGATTTTGTCACCCTCGATTTCACGGGCGCTGTTGCCGGAGAGCAGATCAAGGAGTTGAAGTCCGAAAGCTACCTGCTGGAAATCGGTTCGAAAACCTTTGTGCCCGGTTTTGAGGAGCAGCTTGTGGATTTGAGACAAGGTGAGGCGAAAACCGTTGCCGTCAAATTCCCCGACAATTACAATGCCGCCCATCTGGCGGGGAAAGATGTGGAATTCACGGTCAATATCAAGGGCATTCGGGTGAAGAAGCTGCCGGAAATCGATGAACAGTTTATCAAGAATTTTGAGCGTTACGAATCCCTGGAAGCCCTCAAGGCCGATGTTCTGAAAAACCTGGAAGAGGAGAAGAAGCGGAAGATCGAGCTGGAGTTTGAAAAGCAGATCAGCGATAAACTGTTGGAGAAAAATGTTTTTGATGTCCCTGACTCCTTTGTCAAACGGCAGATCTATTATATGATGTCCGACATGCAGCGAAGAATGGTCTCCGGCGGCATGGATTCGAAAAAGGCGGCCGAATTCAGCATGAAACTCCATGATCATTTCCGGGAGGAGGCGGCCAAGATCGTAAAAACCGTTCTTCTGCTCAAGGGCATTGCGGGTAAGGAAGCGCTGACTGCGGGAGAGGACGAGGTGGAAAAGCAGATTCGGGAGATCGCCGCACAGCGGGCCCAGGATTATGAGACCCTTCGGAAATCGCTTGAAAAGGACGATCTGATCGACAACATCCGGAGCGAGATCCTGAACCGGAAGACCTATGCGTTCCTGGAGGCGAAGGCGAAGGTGACAACCGTCAGAACGGAGAAGAAGGGAATTCCGGAGGGGGAAAAATGAACCTGATACCCATGGTGGTTGAACAGGACGGTCGCGGCGAAAGGGCATTCGATATCTATTCGAGACTCCTGAAGGATCGCATCATCTTCCTCGGGACGGCCATCGATGATGACGTTGCGAACCTTGTCATTGCGCAGATGCTCTATCTGGAATCGGATGATCCCGACAAGGAGATCTTCTTTTATTTGAACACCCCCGGCGGACATGTCAGCTCGGGACTGGCGATTTACGATACGATGCAGTATATCAAGCCCGCGGTCAGTACGTTCTGCATGGGACAAGCGGCGAGCATGGGCGCCCTTCTGCTGGCGGCGGGTCAAAAGGGAAAGCGGTTTGCGCTCCCCCATTCGCGAATCCTGATCCATCAGCCTCTGGGCGGATTCCAGGGGCAGGCGACGGACATCGACATCCAGGCGCGCGAGATCCTGAGGTTGAAGGAAGAGCTGAATCTGATCCTGGCCGGACTGACGGGTCAACCGCTGGAAAAGATTGCGTCCGACACCGAACGGGACTATTACATGACCGGCGCCAAGGCCGTGGAATACGGTATTATTGATGAAATCATTGTCAAAAGGGGTTGAGACGGTTTACGAAAGAGGGTTTTTTTATGGCTAAAAAAGGAAGAGATCCGCAGGACGGTCGGGGGTTGCTGTTCTGTTCATTCTGCGGGAAAGACCAGAACGAGGTGAAAAAGCTTGTCGCCGGTCCCACGGCCTACATCTGCGATGAATGCATTGAGTTGTGCCGCTGCATCGTGGAAGAAGAGTCTGAAAAGGGCGGTACGGAGGACATCCGCAAAGGAATTCCCGAACCGAAGAACATTGCGAGATTTCTGGATCAGTACGTCATCGGACAGGATCACTCGAAAAAAGTTCTCTCCGTAGCCGTTTACAACCACTACCGCCGGTTGTTTTCCCGTGTCGATATGGGCGGGGTCGATATTCAGAAGAGCAATATTCTGCTGATCGGACCGACCGGGTCCGGCAAGACGCTTCTGGCGAAAACCCTGGCCAGGATGTTGAATGTTCCCTTTACCATTGCCGACGCGACGACGCTGACCGAGGCCGGCTACGTCGGAGAGGATGTGGAGAATATCATTCTCAGCCTTCTGCAGAACGCCGATTATGATGTCGAGAAGGCCTCCAAAGGGATCGTCTATATCGATGAAATCGACAAGATCGCCAGAAAATCGGGAAACCCTTCGATCACCCGGGATGTGTCGGGAGAGGGGGTCCAGCAGGCGCTGCTCAAGATCATTGAAGGGACGACGGCCAGCATTCCCCCAAAAGGGGGAAGAAAACATCCGCAGCAGGAATTTATCCAGGTCGACACCTCCAATATCCTGTTTATCTGCGGCGGGGCGTTCAACGACCTCGACGGTATCATTGCCCGTCGGATCGGCTTCAATGCGATGGGTTTCGGGGCGGAGATCCGCAGCAAGAGGGAGAAAAAGACGGACCAGTTGCTCAGTGAGGTGCAACCCGAAGATCTATTGAAATACGGCTTGATCCCCGAGTTCATCGGCCGTCTGCCGGTGATCGCCACGCTGAACGAACTGACCCAGGAGGATCTGATCCGCATCCTGGGGGAGCCCAAGGATGCCATCGTTCGTCAGTATCAGAAGCTTTTCGAGCTGGAAGGGGTAAAACTGAAATTTACGGAGGGCGCATGTCGGGCCATTGCGAAACTTTCCGTGGAGCGCAAGTCGGGCGCCCGCGGTCTGCGCGCGATTCTGGAAAATACCATGCTCGATATCATGTACGAGCTTCCGTCGACCAATGATGTGAAGGAATGTGTTATCAGTGAGGAAGTCGTGATGAACAAGGAAAAACCGATCCTCCTTTTTGAAAAGAAGTCTGAAACCGCTTAATTTGAAATCAAGCAGGAAGAAGAGATAATGTTCGATAAAATAGAGAACAGGGAAATGAATGCGGGGATGATGGATATTCCCCTTCTGCCCCTTCGGGACGTGGTGGTCTTTCCCCACATGATCGTTCCTCTTTTTGTGGGAAGGGAAAGATCGATCGCCGCACTGGAATCCGCGATGAAGGAGGAAAAAGAGATCTTCATGGTGGCGCAGAAAAGCGCCCAGAAGGATGATCCTAGTGAGGAAGAGATCTATCGCATCGGAACGATCGGGATCATCATTCAGTTGCTGCGTCTGCCCGATGGTACGGTCAAGGTGCTGGTCGAAGGGAAGAAACGGGGCATCATCCGCGAATATCTTCCCTGCGAAGACTATTTCCTGATTTGCGCCGAAGAGTTAGAGGAGACCGGCAAGACGGAAACCGTCCGGATCGAGGCCCTGATGAGAAGCATCCGGGAATCGTTTGAAACCTACGCCAAGATGACCAAGAAGGTGCATCTGGAGATGGTCGGCACCATCGCTTCCATCGAGGAGCCATCAAAACTGGCCGATGTCGTCATTTCCCAGATCAACGCCAAGTTAGAGGACAAGCAGAGAATTATCGAAATCTTCCATGTCCCGGAACGGATGGAGGCGATCTATGAACTGATGCTTTCGGAGATCGAGATCCTTCAGGTCGAGGAGAAGATCAAGAGACGGGTTAAGAAGCAGATGGAAAAGACCCAGAAGGACTACTACCTCAACGAACAGATGCGGGCGATCCAGAAGGAGATGGGGGAGAAGGGGGAGAAGGACGATTTTCGCAACGAAATCGTAGAACTGGAAAAAAGGCTGAAACAGAAGAAGCTTTCCGAAGAGGCGCACAAGAAGGTCAAACAGGAAATCAAAAAGATGCAGATGATGGCCCCGATGTCCGCCGAGGCAACGGTGGTCCGGAATTATATCGACTGGCTGCTCGATATGCCGTGGTCCGAAAAAACGGAAAACAAACATACGCTGAAGAGTTCGGAAGCCATTCTTGAAGAGGACCATTATGGTCTCAAGCAGGTCAAGGAGAGGATCATCGAATATCTGGCCGTTCAGACCCTCGTCAAGAAGAACAAGGGTTCGATCCTCTGTCTCGTCGGTCCGCCGGGCGTCGGGAAGACCTCCATCGCGAAATCCGTGGCCCGTGCAACCAATCGAAAATTCGTTCGGCTTAGCCTGGGAGGCGTCCGGGATGAAGCGGAGATCCGGGGTCACCGGCGGACCTACATCGGCGCGATGCCGGGAAAGATCATTCAATTGCTCAAGAAGGCCGGAACGAACAACCCTGTTTTCTGTCTGGACGAGGTGGACAAGCTGAGTTCCGATTTCCGGGGGGATCCCTCGTCCGCGCTGTTGGAAGTGCTCGATCCGGAGCAGAATAATGCCTTTAACGACAACTATCTGGAGGTCGATTATGACCTCTCCGATATCATGTTCATCACCACGGCCAATGTCTTGCAGACCATCCCCGCGCCGCTTCAGGACCGGATGGAGGTGATCCGCCTGGCCGGATATACGGAGCCGGAAAAGCTCAATATCGCCAAGCTGTTCCTTGTACCCAAGGTGATGGAGGCGAACGGGCTGAAGAAAAACGACGTGGTTTTTACGGACGGGGCGCTGCTCACGATCATCCGTCAATACACCCGGGAAGCGGGGGTCCGGAATCTGGAGCGGGAAATCGCGTCGATATGCCGTAAGGTCGCCCGGAAGATCGTGGCCGACGGCGGGAAAGGATGTATCCGAATCTCCTCCAAGTCGGTTCAGGGGCATCTGGGCGTGCCGAAATTCCGTCATGGTGAAACCGAAGGACGGGATGAAATCGGCCTGACGATCGGTCTTGCCTGGACCGAGGTCGGCGGGGAGTTGCTGGTCATCGAGACCTCCATCATGAAGGGGACCGGCAAGATGACGCTGACCGGAAAGTTAGGCGACGTCATGCAGGAGTCGGCGCAGGCGGCGCTGACGTACGTCCGCGCCCGGGCGGAACAATTCGGACTGCCGGAAGGTTTCTACAAGGAGACGGACATTCACGTCCATGTGCCGGAAGGAGCGATTCCGAAGGATGGGCCCTCCGCCGGTATTGCGATGGCAACCTCCATCGCCTCCGCGTTCATCCGCCGGAAGGTCAGGGGGGATCTGGCCATGACGGGCGAGATCACGCTGCGGGGCCGGGTGCTGCCGATCGGAGGATTGAAGGAGAAGCTGCTGGCCGCGCATCGGGGGAATATCCGGACCGTGATCATCCCCAAGGACAACGAAAAGGATCTGGCGGAGGTCCCGGCCAATGTCCTGAA
>CAKKRN010000243.1 GCA_919902745.1 Syntrophaceae bacterium
ATCTGTTTTAAGGGGGGATCTCTGGATGATTGTCATTCCCGCCATTGATCTGAAGGATGGCCGTTGTGTGCGTCTGGCCCAGGGGGACTTCGGGCGGACGACGGTTTATGCGGACGATCCGGTAGCCATGGCCTCCGTCTGGAAGCAACGGGGCGCCGAACGCCTGCATGTGGTCGATCTGGACGGTTCGCTCGCCGGTGCTCCCCGTCATGAGGGGGTGATCCGGAAGATAGTGGCGGAGACGGGACTGCCGGTCCAGGTGGGGGGAGGTATCCGGACCATGAAGACGGTGGAAGCCTATCTCCAAAGCGGGGTGCGGTGGGTGATTCTCGGCACGGCCGCCCTCAGCGATCCGGGGTTTGTCCGGGAGGTCTGCCGCGCGTTTCCGGGGCAGGTGATCTTGGGGATCGATGCGGTCGGCGGGCGTGTCGCCGTTCGGGGATGGACGGAAAAGACGGAAGAGACCGCGCTGGCGCTGGCGCTCCGGTTTGTCGACGACCGGCCTGCAGCCTTGGTCTATACGGATATTGCCAGGGACGGCATGGAAACAGGCGTCAACGTAGAGGCAACGGGGGAGCTGGCAAAAGCGGTCGGGATTCCGGTGATCGCCTCCGGCGGCGTCTCCGGGATCCGGGATATCGAGAAGCTCATACCCCTGGAAAAACAGGGTGTTGTCGGCGTGATTGCGGGGAAGGCCCTCTATACAGGCGCCCTTTCTCTTGCCGAGGCGATCGCGTGCGCCAAAGGGGTGGGATGTGACGGGTAAGGAGGTGGAAAGCATGGAGGAGTGCATTTTCTGCAAGATTGCGGCGGGAACGATTCCCTGCCGGAAGGTGTATGAAGATGAGCGGGTCCTGGCCTTCGAGGATATTCAGCCCATGGCCCCGATCCACATCATCCTGATCCCCAGGAGACATATTGATACGCTGATGGACGCGGATGCGGAAGGAATGGCAGATCTCCAGGCCATGATGGTCGCGGCCCGGGCGGTCGCCCGGCTGAAAGAAGTTGACGCAAGGGGTTTCCGGTTGGTGATCAACTGCAATGAGGAGGGGGGGCAGGTGGTTTTTCATCTCCACATGCACCTGTTGGGCGGCCGAAAACTCCGGGACGGTCTGGCCTGAAAATGGCGATGTCTCATTGACAAAACAGGAAGATGATCTAACTTGTAGCGTGTGGAGGCGTTAAGCCGTGACTCTCAAGAAAAAGATGGATCAGGAGATGATCCTAAGTGCCAAAGCGAAGGACAAGCTCCGGCTGTCGGCCCTGCGGATGTTGAAAAGCGGTCTGCACAACCGGGAAATCGATTTGAAGCGCGAGTTGAACGAAGCCGAATTCCTCCAGCTTCTCTCCGCGATGGTCAAGCAGCGGAGGGACTCGATTGAGCAGTTTGCAAGGGGAGGCCGAACCGATCTCGTGGAAAAAGAAGAGACGGAACTCAAGGTGATCCAGGAGTTCATGCCGACTCCGATGTCGGAAACGGAACTCGATGCGATGATCGCCGAGGCGATCCGGGAGACAGGCGCCGCAAGTGTACGGGACATGGGGAAGGTGATGGCGACCCTCATGCCGAAGGTGGCCGGAAAGGCCGATGGGAAAATGGTCGGAGAAAAGGTCAAGCTCAGATTGTCCGCATAGGGAGAATGCATTTGAAGGGGTCTATTCCCGATTATAAGGAGGAGATCCGCAGACGAACCGATATCGTTTCTCTTGTCGGGGAGTATGTGACCCTGAGGAAGGCGGGGAGAAATTATCTCGGGCTCTGTCCCCTTCACCAGGAGAAAACACCCTCCTTTAACGTGAGCCCCGATAAACAAATATTTTACTGTTACGGTTGCAGTGAGGGCGGAGATGCCTTTTCCTTCCTGATGAAACTCAACCATCTGACCTTTCCGGAGGCGGTCCGCCAACTGGCGGGAAAGGTCGGGGTCGTCATTCCTGACCGGCCTCTGAGCCGCGAGGAACGCGAACGCAGTACCCTCGGGGAACAGATCCGCCGGGTCAACGGACTTGCCGCGGACTATTTTGCGGGGGCGCTCCAGTCGCCGGCGGGAGAGGGAGCCAGGGAGTATCTTCGGAACAGAGGGATCGGAGCGGAGGCCATCAGCACGTTTCGACTCGGCTTTGCCCCGGAGGAATGGCGAAACCTCCTCGATTTCCTGGACAAAAAGGCGGTTCCGCCGAAGCTTGTCGAACAGGCCGGTCTTGCCATTCCGAGGGCGGGAGAGGGAGAGAGGGGACATTACGACAGGTTCCGCGGGAGACTGATGATCCCGATCGAGGATGTCGATGGTCATGTCATCGCCTTCGGCGGCCGGGTCATCGGCGCCGGCGAACCAAAATACATGAATTCCCCCGAGTCGCCGGTTTACACGAAGGGAAACAACCTCTACGGGCTTTCCCGGACGCGGGAGGCGATCCGGCAGGCCGGTTTTTCACTGATGGTCGAGGGCTATTTCGACCTGATCGCCCTCTGGAGCGCAGGCATTCAACATGTTGTGGCCACGCTGGGGACCGCCCTGACCCGGGCCCAGGTCGATCTGCTCCGGCGTTACGCACCCCGCGTGGCCGCTGTATTCGATCCGGACGAGGCGGGTCGGAAGGCGCTCGCGAGAAGCCTGGAGCTGTTTTTGGCAGGGAATGTCCATGCAAAGGCGGTCATCCTCCCCGACGGCCATGACCCGGACGATTACGTCCGCACGCGGGGGCGCGAAAAGATGGAGGAGTTGGTAGCCCGGGCCCTGCCGATGGTCGATTACTACATCGAAGAGATCCTCGGTGGAAGGGGGACGCTGGAGGAGGACCGGGACAAGCTCAGGGAGGCCGTTGCCTTCCTTTGCCGGATCGGGGACGCCGTCGAGAGGAACCTGTTCATCAAGAAGGTGGCGGAGAAGCTGAACGTTGATCAGGATGTCCTGAAGGCGGAGGTCCGGCGGGTCCTTTCCCATGAAGCGCCGCCTGCCGCCCAGATGAAAAAAGGATCCGAGGGGACACGATCCGGATCGTGTCCCCAACCGGATCATCTGGAGTTGAGCCTGATTCACATGATGCTGGAATGTCCGGACCGGATTCCGGCGGTGGCCGCGTCCGGAGTCCTGCCCTGTTTCACATCGGAAGAGCTGAGGTCGCTGGGGGAGAGGCTTCTGACGGCCGCGGAGAAACAGGGCGGGGCGATACCGGACATATTTTCTCTCGTCAATGGTCTGGAGGAGGGGCCGGTGAGGGCGAGGCTCCTCGACCTGTTGATGGGGGAGAGCCCCTATCCGGAGGAACTGATCGATCGCCTCATGACCGATACGATTAGGAAGATCCGTGAACGGTCCAACAGGGGGAAGGGCAAGATCCTGACGCGCAAGATCAAGGAGGCAGAGAGGGTCAAAGACCAGGGATTGGACCGTCTCGTCGCGGAAAAGAATAGGCTTCTTCGGGAAGAGAAGGAGCTGTCATGAGTCGTACATTATTTTTATCACAAGCAGAGGCCGGCCCGAAGAGGGATGGCTGATGGATGGGGACACGATGCGGCATCATGTCCCCACGGGATACCGGGAGAAACCGATATGGGAAAAGAAATCGAGTCCGATGAATTCAAGAAGTTGATCACGCTGGGAGAGGAAAAGGGGTTTCTGACCTACGACGACGTCAACGATCTGCTTCCCTCCGATGTCATCTCTTCCGATCAGATCGATGATATCATCATGCTCTTCGGCGAGAAGAATATCGATATCATCGACACGGACAAGGGGGAAAAACTGGTCGTCAAGAAGGCGACGGAAGAACGGGTCGAGAGCAAGCGGGAGGATATCCTCGGCCTGCTGCCGGCAATCGGCAAGACCGGCGATCCGGTGAAGATGTATCTGCGGGAGATGGGGCTCGTTTCCCTGCTCAGCCGGGAGGGCGAGGTCGAGATCGCCAAAGTGATCGAAGAGGGCGCCCAGGAGAGCATGGAGGCCGTCTTCAGCGTGAACGTCTCCCTCAAGGATGTGGTCAATATCGGCGCCCAGTTGAAGAGCGGGGAGATCCGCGTGAAGAGCGTTGTGGACAACCTCGACGATGAAGACGGCATCGTCGAGGAAGACATGCATCGGGAGCGGGTGATCAAGCTGCTCGACAAGGTCACGGTCTATGACGCCAAGAACGATGTGATTCGAAAGAAGCTGAACGCGAAAGGGCTCAGCTCCCCGGAAAGGCAGAAACTCAAACAGGACCTGGACAAGAATCTGCTGAATATCGTCAAGACCTGCCGGAAGGTCCGGTTCAGCAAGCGACAAATCGACCGGATGGTCGCCAATCTCCGCGTTTATCTGAACGAGGTTTTGCAGGCGGAAGAGGCGGTTCTCCGGTGCAAGAAGGAGACGGGTCTTTCCCTGGCCCAGTTGGAAGAGGCTTGGGCGAAGATGCATAAGTCCGCCAGAAGCGGGGAGCAGGCGGCCAGAAAAGCGCGGGTATCCCTGGGGAAACTGAGGTCCTGCGAGAAGATAGTCCAGGAGGCCAACCGCCGGTTCAAGAGGATCGCCCAGGAAACGGGACTCTCCGTGACGGCGCTGAAGAAGGCCATGGTGGCGATCCAGACGGGAGAGAGAAAGGCGGAGATCGCGAAGAGAAAGCTGGTGGAGGCGAATCTGCGTCTTGTCGTGAGCATCGCGAAGAAATATACGAACCGGGGCCTCCAGTTCCTGGATCTGATCCAGGAGGGGAATATCGGGTTGATGAAGGCGGTCGATAAATTCGAGTACCAGCGGGGCTATAAATTTTCCACCTATGCCACCTGGTGGATCCGACAGGCGATCACCCGCGCCATCGCCGATCAGGCGAGGACCATCCGGATTCCGGTGCACATGATCGAGACGATCAACAAGCTGATCCGGACCTCCCGCTATCTCGTGCAGGAATTGGGGAGGGAACCCAATCCGGAAGAGATTGCCAACAAGATGGAGTTCCCTCTGGAAAAGGTCCGGAAGGTCCTCAAAATCGCCAAAGAACCCATTTCACTCGAGACCCCGATCGGGGAGGAGGAAGATAGCCATTTAGGCGATTTTATTGAGGATAAAAAAATCATGTCGCCTTCGGAGGCCACGATCAATATGGACCTGGCGGAACAGACCCGAAAGATCCTGTCGACCCTGACGCCGCGGGAGGAAAAGGTTCTCCGTATGCGCTTCGGGATCAGCGAGCGCGGAAATTATTCGGCGGAAGAATCCCGGGAATCTCTGGAGCTCAGCCGGGAAAGGGCCAAACAGATCGAATCGGGCGCCACCCGAAAACTGCGGAATCCGTCGCGGCGGCGTCTTCTGAAACCGGGGGACAAATAAAATATTGACAAGATCCGGTGATGGGTATTAATAAGCCTCCATTGATCAAAGCTGAATTCATCCCGGAAAGGGCCCATAGCTCAACTGGTAGAGCCACCGGCTCATAACCGGTCGGTCCCTGGTTCGAATCCAGGTGGGCCCACCAGGGATGAAGAACAAGGGGAGAAGGAGTGCGTGAGACGCGGATTTTCATGGATGATCACAGGAGCGACAAAGCGGGGAAGCAGGGCAGCCTCGTAAAATGCACCAGTGGCTGGTGCATTTTTTTTATCAGACGCCCCGGTGAAGAATCAAGGAAAGGGGGATGCGGTTGAAAGAACAGTTGGCGCGCCTGATCGAACTGCAGAAGATTGAATCGGCGGCAGGCCGAATTCAGGCAAGGAAGAAGGACCTTCCGGTCCGGATGAAAACGCTGGAGGAGGAATTCAATTCATTCTCGGCGGTTGTGGATACGGAGCGGGAGCAACTGGAAAGCTTGCGAAAGCGCAGGCGCGAGAAGGACGCCCAGCTGCTCGCTGGGCAGGAGGCGCTGAAACGGACACGAGAGAGGCTCTTTGAAGTCAAGACGAACAAAGAGTATCAGGCGATGCTGAAAGAGATCGAAGCTTTTGAGGCAAAGAACAGCCGCCTGGAGGATGAGATGATCTCCCTCCTCGATGAGTTCGACCATCTCGAAACCGCGCTGAAGACCGGCGAGGGGGAACTGGAAGCCCATCGCCGGCGCTATGAAGAGGAAAAGGCGAGGTTGGAGGCGGAGCTGAACTCCCTTGCGGGGGAACTCAATGTCTGCGTCCGGAAAGGCAGTGAACTGAAAAAAGAGATCCCTGCCGAGATCCTCCGGAAATACGAGCAGATCAAAAGCGCCGGGCGCGGCGTAGCGGTGGTTGCGGTTTGGAAGGAGATCTGCGACGGGTGTCACATGTCCATTCCTCCCCAGTTGTACAATGAATTGCAGAAATCGGTCTTGCTGACCACCTGTCCGAACTGCAACCGGATCATCTATTGGGAAAACCGGAACGGTTGATGGATGAAGAGTGAAGAGTGAAGAGTGAAGAGTGAAGAGTGAAGAGTGAAGAGTGAAGAGTGAA
>CAKKRN010000244.1 GCA_919902745.1 Syntrophaceae bacterium
AGGCAGATCGCATGCGCGGTCGAATAACACGAAACGGTAATGACCGGGCCATCGTCTCAAGACCGGCCGGCCGGCGGAGATCTCCGCACATTTCTCTTGACAGCGGGAAGCGGTCGTGACAGTGGGAACGCAGTATCCAGGCTGCCCCGTTGAAGCCGGGGTATGAATCGTGGAATCATAATAAAGGGGTTTGCCATGGCCATCGCGAAGAAGATTAATGGATTTATCACACAGTCTTCCTTCATCCGGAAGATGTTCGAGGAAGGGGTTCGTCTCAAGCAGAAGCATGGTGCGGAAAATGTCTTCGATTTCAGTCTCGGAAATCCGAATATCGATCCCCCGGAGGCCGTCAAGGCAAGGCTGCGTGAGCTTGTTTCCGCCGAGATCCCCGGGAAGCATATGTACATGCCGAACGCCGGATATCCGGAGACCCGAGCGGCCGTTGCAGCGGAGCTGAGCGCCTCCCGCGGGGTTGCGCTCTCGGCCGATCAGATCGTGATGACCTGCGGCGCCGGCGGGGCGCTGAACGTCATCCTGAAGACGATTCTCGACCCGGGCGAAGAGGTGATCATCCCGGCCCCCTTCTTCGTCGAGTACCGTTTCTATGTGGACAATGCCGGCGGAGAAACGCGGATCATCCCGCCGCGGGAGGATTTCTCCCTTGACATCGAGGCGATCGGCGAGGCGATCACCGAAAAAACCAAAGCGGTCCTGATCAACTCCCCGAACAACCCGACGGGGAAGGTCTATGACGAGGCGTCGATCCGGGAACTTGCGGCGCTTCTCACCGAACGGGGAAAAGCGCTCAACCGGGAGATCTGCCTCATCTCCGACGAACCCTACAGCGAGATCGTCTATGACGGGGTGACGGTGCCGAGCGTGATGAAGATCTATCCCCACAGTTTCATCGCCTCCTCCTATTCCAAGAGTCTCTCCCTTCCCGGCGAACGTATCGGCTATATCGCCGTGAACCCCGCCATGAGCGGTCTCGGGGAGCTGCTGGGCGGCATCACCCTCTGCAACCGGATCCTCGGTTTTGTGAACGCCCCCGCGCTGATGCAGCGGGTGATCGCCGGTCTTCGGGGGGTGCGGGTGGACGTGGAGACCTACCGGAGAAAACGGGATCTCCTCTGCGACGGTCTCGCCTCCGTCGGTTACCGGGTAACGAAACCGGAAGGAGCCTTTTATCTGTTTCCCAAAACGCCCATCGCCGACGATGTCCGTTTCGCCGACGCGCTCCGGAAGCGGAGGATCCTGACCGTCCCGGGGAGCGGCTTCTACGGTCCCGGCCATATCCGGATCGCCTATTGTGTCGACGACGCCACGATCCTGGGCGCGATCGAAGGATTCGGCGAAGTCTGGAAGGAATTCAAATAGGGAAGGGCGTCAATAGACGATATCAAAGTCGGTGAAGCCGCCTGCGGTGCTTTCCTCTGCAATTTCGAGATGATCCACCCTGGCGGGCGGCGTTCCGGTCCGGCACCAGGCGAGCATCGCCTCGGCCTCTTTCTGTTCCCCCTCGAAGACCGTCTCGACGCGATCGTCCGGGAGGTTCCGGACCCAGCCGGTGAGCCCGAGCGCGCGCGCCTGCCTCCGGGTGTTCGCCCGGAAATAGACCCCCTGGACGCGGCCGGTGATATGAAGATGATAGCGTTTCTTCATTCCGCCTTGATTCCCGTTAGCAGCCTGTTGAAAAAGTCGCTGGTCCAGGCTGTTCAAAAACGTCCGGATGCAAGGCCCCCGAAATCCTGAGCCGTGAGGCGTACTTTATGGTACGTTGAACGGCGAAGGACGAGGGAAACGCAGCAGACGGGCGTTTTTCAACAGCCTGTTAGTGCGAGAAACGCCGCCTCATCGAGGATGGCGATGCCCGACTGCCGCGCCTTTTCTATCTTGGAGCCGACGGCTTCCCCTGCGACGACGTAGTTTGTTGTCTTCGTGACAGAGCTGCCGACCGCCCCCCCCATCGATTCTACGAGCGCCTTGGCCTCGTTTCGGCCTATTCGGGAAAGAGTCCCCGTAAATACAAATGTTTTACCCGCAAGGGGTGCGGCCTGCAGCCGCGCCGTCTCCATGGGGACACGATGCGGCATCATGTCCCCGATGCCCGCACTGCGGAGCTTTTGGATCACCTGAAGGTTGGCCGCTTCCTGAAAGAAGCCGACGATGCTTGCGGCGACCTCGGGACCGATATCCCGGACGGTCTGCAGCTCTTCCGAGGTGGCGGCCATCAGGGCGTCCAGCGTGCCGCAGGCCTGCGCGAGTCGTTTTGCCGTCTGTTCCCCGATATGACGAATGCCGAGAGCAAAGATCAGGCGGTCAAGCGGCGGGCTTTTCGCCCGGCCGATCGCCTCCAGCAGATTCGACGCCGATTTTTCGGCCATCCGTTCAAGGCCGAGAAGCCTCTCCTTCGTCAGGAAGAAGAGGTCGGCCGGGTCATGGATCAGACCGTTCGTCACGAGTTGAGCGACCATTTTGTCCCCCAGCCCTTCGATGTCCAGCGCCCCGCGGGAGGCGAAGTGGACAATATGCTCGCGGATCTGGGCCGGGCAGGCTATGCCGATGCACCGGTGGGCAACCTCGCCTTCCATCCGGACGACTCGGGCGCCGCATTCCGGGCAGGTCTCCGGCATGACGAAGGGCTTTTCAGTGCCGATTCTTGCGGTTTGTACGACCTCGACGACCTCGGGAATGACGTCACCCGCCCGCTGAATCATCACCGTATCCCCGATGCGGATATCTTTTTTTCGGATCTCGTCCTCGTTGTGGAGGGTCGCCCGGCTGACCATGACGCCGCCGACGCGGACCGCTCTCATGACGGCGACCGGCGTCAGGACGCCTGTCCTTCCGACCTGGATGACGATATCCTCGATCACCGTCCTCTCCCGGATCGCCGCGAATTTACAGGCAACTGCCCAACGGGGACTGCGGGAGACGGCGCCGAGTCGCTCCTGCAGGCGGAGGTCGTTCACCTTGATCACGATTCCGTCGATCTCGTAGGGGAGTTCCTCGCGCATTTGGCCGATGTGGTGGTAATAGTGAATGCATTCTTCGATATCTACCGCGGGACGGATCAGCGGATTCACCTGGAAACCCCAGGCGGCGAGCGTCCGGAGGACCGCTTCGTGCGTTTGAAAGGTAACCCCTTCCGCCGTCGCGATCGCATAGCAGAACATGGTGAGCGGCCGTCGCGCCGTGATCCGCGAGTCGAGTTGGCGGAGCGATCCCGCCGCCGCGTTGCGGGGATTGGCGAAGGGGGGTTCACCCTGTTCCGTCCGGCGGCGGTTCAGGTTGCGGAAGGCCTCCCTCTCCATGCAGACCTCCCCCCGAATCTCGATCCTCTCCGGCACGGCCGCCATTCCGCCTACCGGCGGGGGGGGCGGATCCTCCGTTCGCGGGACGGAAAGGGGAATCGCCGGGATCGTCCGGAGGTTCAGCGTGACATCTTCACCTACAGCGCCGTCCCCGCGCGTCGAGCCCACCGTCAGCCGGCCGGATTCGTAGAGCAGGTTCACGGCGAGGCCGTCCAACTTCGGCTCCACGACATAGTGGATAGGGTCTTCTCTTCCCAGAAACCGGCGGCAGCGGCGGTCGAATTCGCGGATCTCCTCGTCGGAGAAGGCGTTGGCCAGGCTGAGCATCGGGGTCCGGTGGGTGACGGCGCCGAACTTATCCAGCGGGGGCGCGCCGACGCGCTGTGTCGGGGAGTCCGGTGTGATGAGATCAGGAAATTCCAGTTCCAGAGCGTTCAGCTCCCGGAGGAGGAGGTCATAGTCGGCGTCGGCGATCTCCGGATCATCCATCTGGTAGTAACGGCGGTTATGGTGGAGAATGGTTGTCCGGAGGGATTCGATTCGGGTCCGCGCCGCTTCACGATTCATCGAGGGTCACCCTGTAATAAACTCCGCGTTATTGAAGTCGGCCGCCCATGGGCGAGGCGATTTCTTTTGAACCATTTTAGGATATCACGATTTGACCAGCCGCAACGCCGGTTTTCCCTTCGGGGGTTTTTCCGGTCCGGTCTCATGCTGCCGTAGGAGCTGCTCGTTGAAGATGTGGTTCTTGGCGCGGACCGCGTTGATGATGAAAAAGATGATGACCGCCTTTTCCCACTCCTGCGAGGGTTCGAAATGCTCCATCCGCTTCTTGTATTTTTCCCAGAGGGAGGAGAGGGAGGCCTCGTCGAGGCCGAGGATCTGTTGCGCCAGTCTGTCGAGTGAGGATTCGAGCATGATGTTCAACCCCTGCTTGCATTTTTCAGTCTCATCCTAACTTCAGTCATGCGGAAAGTCAAACGAAACGGGAGCCGCGCCGAAATAATCCTTGTCTTTTTGATTCATCTCGTTATAATCAGCCGGCTCGTGCGCGGAGGTCTCGGCCGGGTGATGATCGGAGCGATCTCCGATGTTCAGGAATGACCGTTGAAGCGGTCTTTCGTCTTGCTGAGGGTTACTGAATGGACACGATCTTTGCGCCCTGGCGCTCGGCCTATATCCGGGGGGAAAAGCCCACGGGCTGCGTTCTCTGCAAGGATGCCGCGCGGGGGGATGGCTTGGTCCTCTGCGAGGGGAAAAGCGGCTACATCATGGTGAACCGCTATCCCTACACCGGCGGCCACCTCATGATCGTTCCGTTCCGTCACCTGAGCCGTCTAAGCGATCTTCTTCCCGCGGAGAGAGAGGAGCTCTTTGCTTTTATGGATCTCTCCGTCCGGGTTCTGACCGAAGCTATGAAGCCGGAGGGGTTCAACCTCGGCATAAATCTGGGTAAGGCGGCAGGCGCCGGCATCGACGATCATCTCCACATCCATGTTGTCCCCCGGTGGGGAGGCGATACGAATTTCATGAGCGTTATCGGCGAGGTCCGCGTCATTCCTGAGGATGTTTCCGGAACGGCCCGGGAGCTCAGACCCTTTTTCACGAAATTTCAGCGGGAGGTCTGCGGATGAAAGTGATCTATACCATCATCGTGGCGATTTTCGTCATGTTCATCATCACCTTTTCACTTGAAAATACCGCTCCCGTCAACCTCCGCTATCTTGGTTTTGATTTCTTCAAGGGATCCCTCCCAACGTACATGTTGATTTTCCTCTCTTTTCTCGCCGGGGTCATTTTCACGGGGTTCATGGGGATCGTGGAGCGGTTCCGCCTGACCAGAACGATCAACCGCCTGAACAAGACCATCCGGGATCTTCGCCGCGAGATGAAGGCGAACGAGAACGGGCATCCCCCCTTTATCGAGGCCGGCGAGAAGACCACTCGGCCGTCCAGCGAAGAAATCCTCTGATCTGTTTGTAGACAGGTTGTCGAGGGTGTGTTAGAAGCGCGCTTTTCTTGTCTGGGGAGCCTCATGAATTTCGGCGGCATCGCACCTGCGTTCACCGTGTATAAGAAGGCGGCATTCGTCGTCATTCCCGTTCCGTATGACCTGACCTCGACATACCAGTCCGGGTCGCGGCGCGGACCGGGGGCGATCCTTGAGGCCTCCGGCAACATGGAGCTCTACGACGAGGAGCTTCGGAAGGAGACCTATCGGTCCGGCATCCACACCCTGCCGCCCCTCGAGTCGGATGCCCGCGGACCGGCAGAGATGGTGGACTCCGTCCGCCGGACCATTTCCCGGGTCGCGGCCGACGGGAAGACCCCTGTCATGCTCGGCGGTGAGCACAGCATCTCCTTCGGCGCCGTCCAGGCGATGAAAGAAATTTATCCGGAGATTACCGTCCTTCAGTTGGACGCCCATGCCGATCTCCGGGATGCCTATCAGGGGACGCCTTACAGCCATGCCTCCGTGGCCCGACGCATCACCGGAATTTGCCCCCTCATCCAGGCGGGCATAAGGAGTTTGAGCGTCGAGGAGGCTGAATTCATGGAGGAGGGTCGCGTCCGGAGCCATTCGGCCGATTTCATCCTCGACGGCGGGGCATGGTGGGAGACGATCTGCGGCGACCTGCACGGGGATCTCTACCTCACGGTCGACCTCGACGTTCTCGATCCGGCCGTGATGCCCTCGACGGGAACGCCGGAACCGGGAGGCCTTGCCTGGCGCGATCTCCTTCGTCTCGTTCGGGAGGCGGCGAAGCGCTGCCGGATCCGGGGTTTCGACGTCGTGGAGCTTGCCCCCATCCCGGGGGTGGTCGCGCCCGATTTTTTGGCGGCCAAACTGGTCTATCGGATCATGGGCTACCTCACTGAAAAGCCATGATATATTGAGAAAAAACCGCCGGACGGGACGGCGAAAAATATGGAACCAGCCCAGTCCGGTGTCGGTTGAAGGAGAAAAAACCATTGAATGTTTATGTTCCCAGGCAGATTTTTTTCACAAAAGGGGTGGGGATCCACAAGGAGGAGCTTCATTCCTTCGAGCTGGCTCTCCGTGAAGCCGGCATCGAGAAATGCAATCTTGTGCAGGTGTCCAGCATCCTGCCGCCCGGCTGTCAGGTGATCTCGCGTGCCCGGGGCCTGAAGGAGCTCAAGGCGGGCGCCATCACCTATTGCGTTCTGAGCCGTTGCTTCAGCAATGAACCGAGGCGGCTGCTGGCGGCATCCGTCGGCTGCGCCATCCCAGCCGACAAGCGCACCTACGGCTACATCAGCGAGCATCACGCCTTTGGCCAGACCCAGCGCCAGGCGGGGGACTATGCGGAAGATCTTGCCGCAGCCATGCTCGCATCCACGCTTGGCATTGACTTCGATATCGATGAGAGCTGGGACGAAAAAAAGGAGATCTTCAAGATCAGCGGAAAGATCGTGAGCACCCGGAACATCACCCAGTCCAGCATCGTTCAATCGCACGGGTTCACCACGGTCATCGCCGTCGCCGTCTTCGTCTTCTGATCGCCGCTGATCCGCGGTAAGGGTCTGTTACAGACCCTAACATCGGAGGCCCCCGGGGGTCATATTGCGGGCGGCTTCGCCCGGCAGAAAACCTTTGCAGGGGAGAAGAAAAGATGGTTCCGAACGCCCTGCAGGCGGTATCGGCATACGTCATTCCTCCGCTTCTGGGGTTTATCGTCCTGCTTGGCCTCGCCCTGGTTTCGCTCCTGCGGGGCGGGGGGAAGCGGACGAACATCCTGTTTGCCGGCATCTGTCTCCTCGGCGCCCTCCTCAATGCCGATATGGCCCTTGTTTCCATTGTGTTCGATGAGCGGCTAGCCCTTCGCGTTGACCGGACGGTCCATTTCTTCTTCGTCTTCAGCATTCCCATCTACATCCGGTTCGTACATGCATTCTTGGGCATCCGCGGACGACGGTGGCTGGAGGTTCCCGCTTGGCTGCTCAGCATCGCTTTTCTGACCATCGTGCCCACCGATCTCTACTTAAGCGGATTCCATTACTATTCCTTCGGTCGGATCGCCCGCGCCGGCGTGCTGTTTCACCTCTTTTCGGCGACGGTCGCCTTTACGGTCATCTACTGTCTCGCGGTTCTCTATCGCGCGATGAAGGAGTCCGCGGACAATCATCAGAGAAACAGGATCAAGTACATCTTCGGGGGGCTGGGGTTTTCCGCCCTTCTGCTCGCCTTCACAATCCTTCCGGTCAGCGGCGTTCCCGTCTACCCGCTGGGGAATTTCAGCTTCATCCCGGCAATTTTTCTCGCCTTCGGCGTCCTCAAATATGATCTTCTGGACATCGGCGCCCTCATCCGCCGGGGGACGGTCTACTTCCTCCTCACCGGCATTCTCACAGCGCTCTATATCCTGATCATCTTTCTCTTCCAGACCTTCTTTCTCAGCACCGGCAGCGGCGATTCGTTTGTGCTTTCCCTGGTCCTCGCGCTGATCATCGTCCTCTTGTTCACCCCCCTTCGGGAGCGGGTGCAGAGCCTCATCGACCGCCTTTTTTTCCGGGGGCGCTACGATTACCGGGAGCTGCTCCGGGAGATCAGCGGGAAGATGGCCTCCATCCTCAGCATTTCGCAGATCCGGGGACTCCTCCTGAACGTGATTCACGATGCCCTTCAGGTGGAAAGGGCGTCTCTCGTTCTGGCCGAAGGGGGTGTTTTCCGTCTTTATAACGGGGAGAAACCGGATGGGGAAGGGGAGCCCCCTCCCGGAGACGTTATCCCACTGATCCGCTTTCTAACGTGGGAAAAAAGACCCCTGAACCGGGTGGCTGTGGAGAAGCTCAGGACGGATGCGGAGACCCGGGAAGCGTTCGCCGGTCTTTTCGACCTGCTTGGCGCGGTGCTGGTCATTCCCATTCCCTCACGGGAGGGTCTGGCCGGGCTGATCTGCCTCGGCCAGAAGAAATCCGGAGA
This sequence comes from Syntrophaceae bacterium, assembly GCA_919902745.1. GTDB lineage: Bacteria > Desulfobacterota > Syntrophia > Syntrophales > UBA5619 > UBA5619. The sequence continues at coordinate 8,260 of CAKKRN010000244.1, forward strand.
GCTCTTCGTTGATGAGGATCTGGAGCTCTTGACGACGATGGCGAATCAGGCGGCAACGGCGATCGAGAATGCGCAGAGTTACGAAGCGCTGGAGGCGCTGAACCGCGATCTCGAAAGGAAGGTTGAAAAACGGACGGCGGCCCTGCGGGAGGCGCTGGCGGAGAGGGAGAGGACGCAACAGCAGCTCATCCGGTCGGAGAGTCTGGCGGCGATCGGCCAGCTCGTCGCTGGGACTGCCCATGAACTGAACAACCCCATCGCCGGGGCGATGAGTCTCGTCGAGACCAGCGTCGAAACGATCGCGGGATGGGAAATGCAGGCGGATAAAAGGGACGAGGTCCTCGAGGACCTCCGTTTTTCGATCGGCGAACTCCGGCGATCGGCGGCAATCATCCGGAGCCTCCTCGACCTGTCGCGCCAGACGCAGACCTATGTGGAGGCGGTGGACATGAACCGCGCCGTCGATGATGCGCTCCGGGTGCTTCATAACCAGTACAAGAACCTGCCGGTGGAGATCGTGAAGGCATATGACGACGCACTCCCGGCCGTCGAGGGGAACTTTGCCAACCTGGGGCAGGTCCTGATCAACATCATCCGCAACGCCCTCCAGGCGCTTCCAGAGGGAAAAGGGCGGATCACCCTGACGACGCGCCGGCTGTCGGCCGACATTGTCGCTGTCGAGTGCCGCGATACGGGAATCGGGGTTCCCGCCGCAGCTCTGAAGGACATTTTCAAGCCCTTTTTTACAACAAAAGCGGTCGGCCGGGGCACGGGCCTCGGCCTCTACCTGTCCCATGAGATCATCCGGCGACACGGCGGCCAGATCCGTGTTGAGAGCGCAGAGGGGAAAGGGACGGTCGTGACCGTCGAGCTCCCCTGCAGAAGGAGGGAAGCATGAACGGTCTGATGGTGGTCGACGACGAAGAGGGGGTGCGCCGCTCCCTGAAGAAGGTATTGGAGAGGGACGGTTACCGGATCGTCCTTGCCGAAAACGGGGAGGAGGCGCTCTCCATCATCCGCAGCGACGGCCGGGATATCGAGACGGTCATCTCCGATTACCGGATGCCGGGGATGGACGGTCTGGAAACCTTGATCGAGATTGGCCGGTTGAACGCGGAGATCACCCGGATCATGCTGACCGGTTATGCGACGATGGCAAGCGCCATCGAGGCGGTCAACGAGGGGATCGACGGTTTCCTGACGAAGCCGTTCGAGAATGATGAGCTGCGGGCGAAGGTCAGGGAGTACAACATCAAGAAAAGGCTCAAGCAGTTCGTTTCGGAACAGGTTCTCACCGAGCTTCAGAGGAGCGGTACGGCCCTGCTGCCGAAGCGCCTGAACGTGAGCGTCCTGTTCACCGACATCCGAGGGTTCACGAGCCTGTCCGAAAGGCTCAACCCCTCCGAACTCTCTGATCTCCTCAATCTCCACTACTTCTCGCCTCTCGACAACATCATTTTTCGACACAACGGGACGCTGGACAAGCATATCGGGGACAGCATCATGGGGATCTTCGGGGCGCCTGTCGGCGGTGGGGATGACGCCGGCCGGGCGGTGCAGGCCGCGCTGGCCATCCGTGAGGAGATCGCCGGAATCAATGAAAAGATCTCGGACGCGGAGCGGAGAATCGCAATCGGGATCGGAATCGCGACCGGTGATGTGATGGCCGGGATTTTTGGTTCACCGCGGAAAAAGGAATACACCGTTCTCGGCGCGACCGTCAACCTTGCCTCGCGACTGGAGAATCTCGCACGGGCCAATCAGATCCTCATATGCGGCGAGACGGCACGTATCGTGGACAATCTCGTGAATCTGGAAAAAGTGCCCTCTCCCGTCATCCGCGGTTTTGCTAAACCTCCGGACGTTTACAGCGTCCTCGGTAAGAAATGAGAAAAACCTTGACAATTCGCCCAGCCTGGTTTAAAAGTCTTAGTCCACAAGGAAAACGTGAACGGTGACGCGGGGTGGAGCAGTCCGGTAGCTCGTTGGGCTCATAACCCAAAGGTCAGAGGTTCGAATCCTCTCCCCGCTACCAAAGAAATACA
>CAKKRN010000245.1 GCA_919902745.1 Syntrophaceae bacterium
TCTCCGACGATGGCTCGCTCTGGATTACCATCGACGACAATGAGGCGCATTATCTCAAAGTGCTGTGTGATGAAGTGTTTGGGCGGAAGAATTTTGTGGTGAATGTGGTTTGGCAGAAACGCACGTCTCCAGATAACAGGCTTAGACTGGGCGATGCGCATGACAGTATTCTTGTATTTCGTAAAAACAAGTCTTTCGGAAACGAAACATTTAACCAACTCCCGGTTAGTGATGGACGCTCAAAGGATTTCAAGAATCCCGATAACGACTTAAGAGGTCCGTGGGCTTCAACTGATTTTACAGGTATGACAGGCCACGCTACACCAAATCAATTTTATACGATAACTTCTCCAAGCGGGACCGATCACCCTCCTCCTGCTGGTAGGTGTTGGGCGTTAGCGGAAGAAACATTCAGAAAATTGCTGGCGGATAATCGTGTTTGGTTTGGTAAAGATGGGAAAGCAAGGCCACGGTTAAAACGCTTTCTGAGTGAAATGGAAGGCCAAAATTCTTGGTCATGGTGGCCCAATACAGAGGTGGGGCATAACCAAGAGGCGAAGAAAGAAATCGTCACTATTTTCGGCGCAAACTCTACCTTTGACACACCAAAACCAGAACGTCTTCTCAAACGCATTCTTGAAATTGCCACCTCCCCCGGCGATCTCGTCCTCGACTCTTTCGGCGGTTCTGGCACAACGGGTGCAGTTTCACACAAGATGGGGCGGCGGTGGATCATGGTCGAATTGGGCGAGCACTGCCACACCCACATCATCCCGCGCATGAAGAAGGTCATCGACGGCACTGACCAGGGCGGCATCAGCAAGGCCGTGAACTGGAAAGGCGGCGGTGGGTTCCGCTACTATCGTCTGGCGCCATCGCTCCTGGAAAAGGATAAATGGGACAACTGGGTTATCAGCAAGGAGTACAACGCCGCCATGCTGGCCGCGGCTATGGCCAAGCATGAAGGATTTGTCTACAATCCTGATGAGACCCTTTACTGGAAACAGGGGCGGTCCACGGAAAAGGACTATATCTTTACCACCACCAATTTCATCACCGTTGAGTATCTGGACGGCATCCACGAAGAGATGGCCCCCGGAGAGAGCCTCCTCCTCTGCTGTAAATCCTACCAGGAGGCCTGCGCCGACCGATATTCGAACATCACCGTCAAGAAGATTCCCAACATGCTTCTGGGCCGCTGCGAATTCGGCCGGGATGATTACAGCCTTAATATTGCCGATATGCCCGTTGATCCGGACAGCCGGGAGGTTGTAACGGTCGGATCGGAACCGGTTAAGAGAAGTTCCCGGCGAAAGGTATCAAAAAATCAGTCCATCCTTTTTGACGAAGGGGGAGAAGCGGCAAACACTGATGATAGAGATGAAGATCCGGAGAAAAGACCATGAATAAAATTGCCGTCTCCATCCGCAATCGCCTGAGCCTGCGCCGGCCCCAGGAGGTGAGCCTCAACATCCTGGCGGATCTCGCGGACAAACTCACCTTGCAAAAGAATGCGGATCTGACCGGCGAGTTGGAAAAGGTGAAGAGCGCCTATCCCATCTGCACGGACTTCGAACGGAATTTTCCCTCCCTCTGTTTCGCGCTGGCAACCGGCGTCGGCAAGACCCGGCTGATGGGCGCCTTCATCACCTATCTTTATCTCACGAAGGGGATGAAGCATTTCTTCGTTCTGGCGCCCAATCTCACGATCTATAACAAACTCATGGCGGATTTTAAGGATTCCACGAACCCAAAATACGTCTTCCACGGCATCGGCGAGTTTGCGACCGTAAGACCCCGCGTCATCACCGGCGAGGATTATCAATACGCTTCTCAACAGGCCATTTTTGACTCCGAGGTCCAGATCAACGTCTTCAACATCTCCAAGATCAACGCGGAGACCAAGGGGGGAAAGCTCCCGCGCATCAAACGGCTTTCCGAATATCTGGGCGATTCCTATTTCAACTACCTGGCCAATCTGGACAACCTGGTCCTGCTCATGGATGAATCCCATCATTACCGGGCGGACCGGGGGATGGAGGTCATCAACGAACTGAAACCCATTTTGGGGTTGGAACTCACCGCCACCCCCCAGGTCGAACGGGGCGGCAGCGCCGTGAAGTTTAAAAATTGCGTTTACGAGTATTCCCTGGCCAAGGCGATTCAGGACGGTTTCGTGAAGGAGCCCGCCGTGGCCACCCGGAAAGACTTCGATCCGAGCC
>CAKKRN010000246.1 GCA_919902745.1 Syntrophaceae bacterium
CGGGTGGGTGGCCGTCTTGACGATGCGAATGCCGCGGGCCGCCTCGGGGGAAAAGCCGAAAAGGAAGGTCAAGAGTTCGGTGGGGCGGACCGTCCCCGCCGGACCAAAATGGGCGGAAAGAATGATCCGGCGGGACGGCCGGTCCAGAATGAGGCCCGTAACGAGGGGGCGAATCTCTTTAAGGACGGTCTTCCCGCTCACTTCCCGGCGGACGGGGAAACTCTTCGCGTCTCGAAAACGGAGGATGTCGGCTTCGCACCTCTGCAGATCCTCCTCTCCGATCCCCTCCGACAGAATGATATCATAATTGAAGCCTTTGACGATCTCCGCGAGAGAGAAATCATGCGGCGGAAGCTCCCGCATCGCCGTGACCGCGACGCCGGAGGGGAGTCCGGCATTGATCCGGACGACGAGGGCTTTCAGCTCCACTACGGGATCCTGGATGCGGATGTCCACGAATTCACCCCGGCTCTCCATGCCCACCGCCGTTGCACCTGCAAAGGAGATCCGCGGATGGGGATGGAACCCCTGCGAATAGACAAAGAAGATCCCGCCCAGGATCATCGCCCGGCTGAGAGCGGTGGAGAGCTCCAGGTGAGAGAGAAACCGTGCCGGCCCCAATTTCGTGAACCGGAGGCGGAAGGCCTTTTCCGGCCGCCCGGCGTCTTCCGGGCCGGCGAAGGTGGAGACGAGGGTTCCGACGGGCGCGTCCGCGGGGGCGGTCACGACCCGGATGGTCTTGTGATCGCAGACGCCGCAATCGCTGCACGATCCGGTCCGGCAGTCCGGCGTCGCTTCGCCTGCTTCGGCCTTTTCGGCCTCGACCAGCAGAAAATCCCGGCGGACGCCGCAATCGATCCGCTCCCAGGAAAAGATTTCCGACCGGGGACGTTCCCGCAGAGATGCCGCGGCGTCGATTCCCGTCCGGCGGAGCGCCTCCTCCCAGAGGTCGAAACGGAAACGGTCGCTCCAGCCGTCGAAACGGCAGCCGAGGCGGAAGGCTGTCTCAATCAGATCGCCGGTCTCCTCCCCCCCGCGGGAGAAGATCCCTTCGAGGAGGCTCATCCGGGCGTCATGCCATTTGACGCTGATGTTCCGGTTTTTCAGACGCCTCTTGAAGAACTCCTGCCGGGCGGCGGTCTCTTCGATGCCGATCTGGCGCTGCCACTGGAAGGGGGTGTGGGGTTTCGGTACGAAGGTCGAAAGGCTGACGGTCACCTGACCCCGGTTCTTCGCCGTCCGGAGAACCCGGTGGGCGAGTTCGGCGATCCCCTCCAGGTCCTCCTCCCGCTCGCCGGGAAGGCCGAGCATGAAGTAGAGTTTTACCGCCTTCCAGCCGGCCGCGAAGACCTGTTCCGTTGTGACGAGCAGCTCCTCCTCCGTATTGCCTTTGTTAATCACATTGCGGAGGCGCTGCGTCCCCGCCTCGGGGGCGAGTGTGAAGCTCGTCTTCCGGACCCGCCGGATCCCCTCGATTAATTGCGGAGTGAGGGTTTCGGCGCGGAGCGACGGGAGCGCGAGGGCGACCCGCCGGGCGTAATAACGGTCCATCAGCGTCGTGAGGAGGGGTTCGATCCGGGAGTAGTCGCCGGAGCTCAGAGAGAGGAGGGAGATCTCGTTGTGCCCGGTCGCCCGCAGCATCGCCTCGGCCATCTCTTCAAGGACGGCGGGTGTCCGTTCGCGGACAGGCCGCCAGACCATTCCCGCCTGGCAGAAGCGGCAGCCCCGCGTGCATCCTCGGGCGATCTCCAGGGTCACCCGGTCGTGGGTCGTCTTCATCAGCGGGACGACGGGGCAGAGGGGCTGGCGCCAGGCGTCCGGATCGGTGATGATCCGTTTCCTGATTCGTTCATTTCCGGTATGGATGTCCGGAACGAAGACCCCGGAAATTGCGGCCAGAGTCTCAAGCTGTTCCCGTCTCTTGCCGCCCCGTGTCCGGATGGCCATGACGGCTTCGGCGATCTCCTGGACGGCCTCCTCCCCCTCGCCGATCACGAAGGCGTCGATGAAGGCGCTCATCGGTCCGGGGTTGAAGGCCGAGGGACCGCCGGCGACGATCAGCGGGTGTTCGTCGCCCCGCTCCTCACGGCGGAGCGGAATCCCGCCCAAATCGAGCATCATCAGAACATTGGTGTAGGAGAGCTCGTACTGGAGCGAAAAGCCGACGATGTCGAAGGCGGCAAGCGGCCGCTGCGACTCCAGCGAGCAAAGAGGCAGTCGGCGGCGGCGCAGCTCCTGCTCCATGTCCGGCCACGGGGCGTAGCAGCGCTCGCAGGCAACCTCCGGCAGGCCGTTCAGGACGGCGTAGAGAATCTGGAGGCCGAGGTGGGACATACCGATCTCATAGGTGTCGGGGAAGGCAAGGGCAAAACGGAGGCGGCAGGCCCGCGGGTCTTTCCGGACGGCGTTGACCTCGCCCCCGGTGTAGCGGCTCGGTTTTTCGACGGCGAGCAGGAGTTCGCCGGCATACATTGCGGACGGATCGGTCATGTTCCACTTTCTTGCAGGATTTCCCGGTATCGGTAAGGGTTCCCCATCTTCCGTGCCCTGATTATCATCTTTACCCTTGATCTGCAATCTCGTTCCTCCAACCTGATTTTCGTTGACAGCGGGCACGACGTCGTTTAGTGTGCTTTGAACTGGTTTTCTTTCCGGACATGGGGACATGATGCCGCATCGTGTCCCCTCTAACAGCATGATGCCGCATCGTGTCCCCGCGGAAAAAGGGGCGGCAGCGTTTTTCCCCGGGTGCAGGGATGAAAGAGACGACGACAGAGATCCTTTTCCCGAAAGCGGTCATCGAAAGAAGGGTCGGAGAGCTTGCGGCCCAGATCTCCCGGGATTATGCGGGGAAAGATCTGCTGATCGTCGGCATCCTCAACGGCGCCTTCGTTTTCATGGCCGATCTGATTCGCGCACTCAACGTTCCTTGTACCGTCGATTTTGTCCGGATGGCGAGCTACGGGGCGGGATCCGTCAGCTCCGGGGAGGTCCTGATCCGCAAGGATATGGAGACGCCGGCTGCGGGGCGGGATATCCTCATCGTGGAGGACATCGTCGATACCGGCTTCACCCTTTCGCGGCTGCTGGAGATTCTGCGGGAGAGACGTCCGGCCTCGCTCAAGGTCTGTGCATTTCTCGACAAGCAGGCGAGGAGAAGGGTTCCCTTTGTGGCAGATTATGTGGGCTTTCCCATCCCCGATGCTTTTGTGGTCGGATATGGACTCGATTATAATGAGCAATTCCGTTTTTTTCCAGATGTCCGGGTGCTTAGGGACATCGTCTGAGAGGGAGGGCATATGATTATCCAGTGTCGGAAGTGTGAGACGCGGTTCCGGTTTGACGATACCCTGATGGCAGGAGACGGCGTGTGGATGCGCTGCAGCCGTTGCCAGCATGTCTTCTTCCAGCAGCGGTCCGCCGGTGACGCCTCCACTGTCGAACCGGAGATTCCCTCCGTAAGGATCAGCGACGCCAGGCGTAACTCGGACGATCACTTTCCCGCGGCGGGAGATCGATTGCAACGGACGGAAACGCAGGCGGAAGCGGTGCCGCCCACCCCGATCCATGCGGAAAGAGAGCCGGAAGCGGATTTCGGCAGGGAACCTTCGATCCAGGAACTTGGTGAGGATCTCGGGAAGGAGACCCTTGCCGGTCCGTCTGCCGCCGATGAAAAAGAAAGCGTGGAAATGGCGGAAGAGGAACCTCCCGCAGGTGGGACAGGGAGAACAGGGTGGGGCCGGACCTTTCTGAAGCTGATTGCGCTGTTGGTGTTTGTCGTAGTCGTAGCGGGAACGGTTTATCTCTATCTTTTCCCGGAGATCCGGACCCAGGTGTTGACGTGGGCGGCTCCGTGGCTGCGGGGCGTGCCTGTTCTCGAAAATCTCGTCGCCCCGCAAATGAAAAACGGCGGAAAGGTGCCGGCGCCGGTCCGCCTCAAGGATATCCGGCAGCGTTCCGTGGCGAATCTCCTCGCGGGGAACCTCCGCGTGATCGAGGGGGTTGCCGTGAATCAGGCGCCATATCCGCTTGCAAGAATCAGGGTCCGTCTGGTCATCGCCGATGCCTATGATGTTGTTCTCGGGGAAAAAATTGTCTACTGCGGCAATCTGCTGACGGATGCGGAATTGGGGGCTCTGGCGGAGGCCGAGATTCAGCGGGAGCTATCCATCCCACAGGGGAGCGACGCCTCGAACGAGCGCATTGCTCCGACCGGCGAGATTCCCTTCATGATCGTATTCAACCAGGAGCAGGCAGGGGCTATCAAAACAACGGTGATCCCGGGGGGCGCCGACCGTCTTCCCTGATTTTTCTTTCCGGTCGGCCGGGTATCCCGTTCTATCCGCAAAAAATCCGTTTTTTTTGAACTGCCCATTTTTCACGGTCGTGGGGACGGTGGGGACAGATTTCAAATCTGTCCCCATGCCTGGTCAACATCGCGTGATCTTTAGTAATTGTTACCTGGTGCGAAGGGCATCCCGAATGAGTCCGCCAGGGATGGCGCCTTCGCGGAGGATCCGGGGCGGGGAGACGGTGACGTCAAGGATCGTCGATCCGGCGCCTCCCGGCGTGGGCCCGCCGTCGATGACTGCATCCGGGAGATCTCCGAGTGTGCGGATGACCGCGTCGGCCGACGAACATTCCGGTCCGCCCGACAGGTTGGCGCTTGTTGCCGTCAGCGGACCGGACAGACCTGCGGCGAGAAACCTCGCGACGGGATGGCTGGAGACGCGGATGCCGATCTTTCCCGTGCCGCCCGTGAGGCGGGATGAAACCGACGGGGCGGCCCGGAAGATCAGCGTGAGCGGACCCGGCCAGAATGTCTGCATGAGAATTTTTGCGGTCGCCGGGATCTCCTCCACGAGAGGGACGAGTTCCCCGTGGTTTGCAACGATCACCGGGAGGGGGTTCCGGAAGTTCCGTCCCTTGATCCGGAAGATTTTTTCCACGGCCGCCTCATTTCGCGCATCCGCCCCGAGGCCGTAAAAAGTCTCCGTTGGAAAGGCGGCGACCCCACCTTCAAGCAGGATCCGCACGGCCTCCGCAAGTTTTTCCTCATCCGGTTTCCCGGGATCGATTTTCAGTAAAAGGGCCATATCATTTCTTCTTCTTGGGCATGGATAAAGTCGCGGTTCTCAGCGACAACTTCGTAAAGGTCTTTCAACAGTGCGAGCAGTGCGGGCTTCTCCCAGGTGGTAAGTTGTTGGCGGACGGTGCTCCAGCCGCCAGTTTTCCTGGTTGCGTTTGTCATGGTTTGAACAGGCCACCAACCACGGCCCGGCCTTTCTCGGTAAGCCGGTATTTCTGCTTGCTGCTGCGAGGCTTGTCGGGAGTGGTCATTTCCAGCAATCCGGCATTGAGCGCTGGTTGCAAGTATGCCTCGATAAAGTTGTCCCGATGGCGCAGGCCCAGTTTTTCTTGAAGTTCGGCTCGGCTCAATGCTCCATTACAAACAGCCAACAGTCGCTGGACTTGCCCGGTGACTTGCCCGGTGACTTGCCCGGTGACTTGCCCGGTGACAGCATCAGCCAATTCTCCCACCTCTAAATCGGCCACCTCCAATGCCGCCGGATGCACCGGCAGGCGTACCATGAA
>CAKKRN010000247.1 GCA_919902745.1 Syntrophaceae bacterium
CAGGCTTTTTTAACGAGTCACGCCAAGGGGACCGCGCAAAAGATGATCAGCAAAGAGACGCTGGAAGGGCTTGAAGTCTTCGTCCCTCCCTTGGAGCGGCAAAGAACCATTGTGGAGATAACCGCCTTGGCGGAGAAAGAACGGCACATCCTGGAAAAGCTCGCCGAAAGGCGTCATCAATCCATTTCGACCACTTTAATCAGACTGGCGCAAGGAGCGTAAAGCAATGAACGGAAAAATCGATCAGAAAGACATTAACAACGCGGCATGGGCCGCCTGCGACACCTTCCGGGGCGTTGTCGATCCGGCGCAGTACAAGGACTACATCCTGGTGATGCTGTTCGTGAAATACATCTCCGATGTCTGGAAGGACCACTATGAGGAGTACCGCCGACAGTACGGCGATGACGACGCCCGTATCCGCCGCAGGGTGGAGCGTGAACGCTTCGTTCTCCCCTATGCGGAACTGAAGAACCCCGCAACCAATGAAGCGGAAGACCGATTCATCGCCGATTATTACAGCCTGTATGAACGACGCGCTTCAGCCAATATCGGCGAATTGATCAATATCGTGCTGGACGCTATCGAAGAGACGAACAAGGCGAAGCTCGGAGGGGTCTTCCGCAACATCGACTTCAACAGCGAGGCGAATCTCGGCAAGACCAAGGACCGAAACCGCCGCCTCAAGACGCTTCTGGAAGACTTCAACAAGCCCCAGTTGGACATGAGTCCCAGCAAGGTTTCCGAGGATGTGATCGGCAACACGTACATCTACCTGATCGAACGCTTCGCCTCCGACTCCGGCAAAAAGGCGGGGGAATTCTACACGCCGCACAAAGTCTCCGAGCTGGTGGCCAAGCTGGCCGGCCCCAAGCCCGGGAACCGCATCTGCGATCCGGCCTGCGGTTCCGGGGGCCTGCTGATCGAGGTCGCCAAAGAGGTCAACGATCGCAATTTCGCCCTCTTCGGCATGGAATCCAACGGCAGCACCTGGGCGCTGGCCCGGATGAACATGTTTCTGCACGGGGCCGACTCCGCCCGCATCGAATGGTGTGATACCCTCAACAGCCCGGCGCTCGTGGAAAACGATCGCCTGATGAAATTCGATATCGTCGTCGCCAATCCGCCTTTTTCTCTCGACAAGTGGGGCGCCGAAGAGGCCCAGAACGACCGCTACAACCGCTTCTGGCGGGGCGTCCCGCCCAAGAGCAAGGGCGACTGGGCTTTCATCAGCCACATGGTGGAGGCGGCCCTCGAACAGGAGGGGCGCGTGGCCGTGGTGGTCCCCCACGGGGTGCTGTTTCGCGGGGCGGCCGAAGGGCGCATCCGGACGAAAATGATCGAAGAGAATCTGCTGGATGCGGTCATCGGCCTGCCGGGGAATCTCTTCCCGACCACCTCGATTCCGGTGGCGATCCTGATCTTCGATCGCAGCCGGGAGAAAGGCGGTGCCAACCAGAACCGCCGGGACGTGATCTTTGTCGACGCCAGCCGCGACTACCTGCCGGGCAAGAACCAAAACGCCCTCTCCGACGACCATATCCGCAAGATCGTGGAAGCCGTCAGGGCGCGACAGGCCGTTGAAAAATATGCGCATGTGGCGACCTTCGAGGAGATCAAGGAGAACGATTTCAACCTGAACATCCCCCGCTACGTGGACACCTTCGAAGAGGAGGAGG
>CAKKRN010000248.1:0-10400 GCA_919902745.1 Syntrophaceae bacterium
CCTGTTCCGGCCGGATGTGCTCGTAAGCCTGGGGGTTTTTGGCGATGGCGTTCACGTGGATTCCCCCCTTGTGGGCGAAGGCGCTCCGCCCGACGAAGGGCCGGAAGGGAAGGGGACGGACATTGGCCACCTCGCCCACGTAATGGGAGAGGTTTGTGAGCTGCTGCAGGGAGCTCTCCGGGAGACACCTCCGGGCCATCTTGATCTGGAGGTTTCCGATGATGGAGATCAGATCGGCGTTGCCGCACCGCTCTCCGTAGCCGTTCACCGTCCCCTGGACCATGGCCACCCCTGCCAGGACGGCCGCGAGGCTGTTGGCAACGGCGAGACCGCAATCGTTATGGGCATGGATTCCGAGCTGCCCCGCCGGAATGATGGCGGCGGCCTTCCTGACGGCCTCTCTCAGGTCATGGGGCATGGCGCCGCCGTTTGTGTCGCACAGGACAATCCGGTCGGCGCCGGCGTCGAAGGCGGCCTTTAGTGTGGAAAGGGCGTACGCGGGCCGGCGGCGGTATCCGTCGAAGAAATGTTCCGCATCGAAGATGACTTCCTTGTCTCGGGCTTTCAGCCAGGCTACGGAATCGCGGATCATATCCAGGTTTTCCGCCAAGGGGATGCCGAGGATTTCCGTGACGTGGAGATCCCAGCTCTTTCCGAAGATGGCGACGGCCGGCGTCCCGGCTCCGAGCAGCGCGCGAAGGTTCCGGCAGTTCTCGGGCCGGACGCCCGGCTTCCGCGTGCTCCCGAAGGCGGTCAGGCGGGCGTGCCGGAATGGTTGTTCCTTCACCATCTCGAAGAAACGGACGTCCTTGGGGTTGGAGCCGGGCCACCCCCCTTCGATGTAGTGGAATCCCATGTCGTCCAGGCGATGAGCGATCCGCAGCTTCTCCTCGGCCGAAAAATTGACCTGCTCCCCCTGCGTACCGTCTCTCAGGGTCGTGTCGTAGATGATAACATCGGGTGATTTCATAACCTTCTCCTTTTGCACAAAAAAATCCGTTATCGGTCGAACCTGATAACGGATTTGGTCGCTTTGACTCTGTTGTAATGAAACGCTACCCTCCGTCCAGGCCCGTATATGCAGGCCTGATAATTATGCCCCCAATGGCGAGGATACGGCGGCTGGCGTCTCTCATATTCATATCGAAATTGTCCCGACTCCCTTTCTGTGATTTTTATCGTAATCTTATCCGGGGGATTTGTCAACGAAAATGAAACAGCAAAAAAGTAATCACCGGGCCAACCAATTTTGCTATCATGCAAGGCGGGGAAAGGGAAGGCGATATGGATAGAAACTTGTTGACATGTGAGTCGATCCTTCGTATCCTCCGCGCCATGTTCACGCTTGGTTCTTGTCGGTAAAAAACGGTTATCGAGCTCCTCTGCAGAATGCCCGGAGGCGTGTCGCGAGGAGCTTTGCCCTTGATCTCACTATAATAAAAGGACCCCCCTATGCCTCGACGCGATGACATCAAGAAAGTGCTGATTATCGGTTCCGGTCCCATCATCATCGGACAGGCCTGCGAATTCGATTATTCCGGAACCCAGGCCTGCAAGGCCCTGCGCGGTCTCGGATACCAGATCGTGCTGGTCAATTCCAACCCGGCCACGATCATGACCGACCCCGGCATGGCGGACGCCACCTACATCGAGCCGCTGACGGTGCAGGTCTTGACGAAAATCATCGAGAAGGAACGGCCCGACGCCCTCCTCCCAAACCTGGGCGGTCAGACCGGCCTCAACCTTTCCTCGCAGCTTGCGAAGACCGGCGTGTTAGCCAAATACGGCGTCCGCATCATCGGGGTCGAAGCCGACGCGATCGAAAAGGGCGAGGACCGAATCATATTCAAGGAAACCATGAAGCGGCTTGGGATTGACATGCCGAGGAGCGCGCCGGCGTTCAGCGTTGCGGAGGCCGAAAAGGTCGCCGCCGAAATCGGCTATCCCGTCGTCGTTCGACCGGCCTACACCATGGGCGGCACGGGCGGCGGTTTTGTCTATAACGTCGAGGAACTCCGGGTGATCGCCAGCCGCGGCTTATCCGCCAGCATGGTCGGCCAGATTCTGATCGAGGAATCGGTGCTCGGCTGGGAGGAGCTGGAGCTGGAAGTCGTCCGTGACGCCAAAAACCAGATGATCACCGTCTGTTTCATCGAAAACGTGGATGCCATGGGCGTCCATACCGGCGACTCCTACTGCGTCGCACCGATGTTGACGATCGACCCGAAGCTGCAGGCCAAGCTTCAGGATTATTCCTACCGCATTGTCGAGGCGATCGGGGTAATCGGCGGAACCAACATCCAGTTTGCCCACGATCCCGGGACGGGCCGCGTCGTCATCATCGAGATCAATCCTCGCACCTCGCGCTCCTCGGCCCTCGCCTCCAAGGCCACCGGCTTCCCCATCGCACTCGTCTCGGCCAAACTCGCGGGCGGTCTCACGCTCGACGAGATTCCGTACTGGCGTGACGGCTCCCTGGAGAAATACACCCCTTCCGGCGACTATGTCGTCGTGAAGTTCTCCCGCTGGGCCTTCGAGAAATTCAAAGGATCGATCGACAAGCTCGGCACGCAGATGCGCGCCGTCGGCGAGGTGATGAGCATCGGCAAGACTTACAAGGAAGCCTTCCATAAGGCGATTCGCTCGCTCGAAAACGGTCGCCACGGGCTTGGATTCGCCAAGGACTTCAACCGACGCCCCCTCTCCGAACTGATGACGATGCTCAACGAACCGTCCAGCGAGCGGCAGTGGATCATGTATGAAGCCCTCCGTAAAGGCGCGACGGTGGAGGAGCTCTTCGCCAAGACCTACATCAAGCCGTGGTTCATCCGGCAGATGAAGGAGTTGGTGGAACTGGAGGAGCGGATCCTCCAGTTCAAGGGAAAGGAGCTGCCCGACGACCTGCTCGTCCAGGCAAAGAAAGACGGCTTCGCCGACAAGTATCTCGGCCGGCTGCTCGGCGTCGCCGAAGCGGAAATTCGCGGGCGGCGCAAGAAGCTCGGCTGCGTCGAGGCGTGGGATGCGCTGCCCGTCAGCGGCGTCGAGAACGCGGCCTATTACTATTCGACCTACAACCGGCCCGACCGCGTGCCGTCCAGTTCCCGGAAGAAGGTGATGGTGCTCGGCGGCGGCCCGAACCGCATCGGTCAGGGGATCGAGTTTGACTACTGCTGCGTCCATGCCGCCTTCGCCCTGCGCGAGGCCGGTTACGAGACGATCATGGTGAACTGCAACCCGGAGACCGTCTCCACCGACTACGACACCTCCGACAAGCTCTACTTCGAGCCGCTGACCGTCGAGGACGTGCTGGCGATCTACGAGAAGGAGAAGCCGGAAGGGGTCGTCGTCCAGTTCGGCGGCCAGACGCCGCTCAACATCGCCGGCGAACTCGCCGCGGCCGGCGTCCTTATCCTCGGCACGTCGCCCGACACGATCGACCTCGCCGAGGACCGCGACCGCTTCCGCCAGATGATGGAGAAGATGGGCATCGCGATGCCCGAATCCGGCATGGCCGCCAGCTTTGAGGAGGCCAGGCAGATTGCCGCGCGCATCGGCTACCCGGTGATGGTGAGGCCGTCGTTCGTACTCGGCGGCCGCGGGATGGAGGTGGTTCATGACGACGAGATGCTGAAGCAGTACGTCAACGCCGCCGTGGACCTGGCGCCGGAGCGCCCCATCCTGATCGACCGTTTCTTAGCCAACGCCGTTGAGGCCGAGGCCGACGCGCTCGCCGACGGCGTGGACGCCTTTGTGCCGGCCGTGATGGAGCATATCGAACTGGCCGGCATCCATTCCGGCGATTCCGCCTGCGCGATTCCGCCGGTGACGTTGAGCGAGCGGCACATCAAGACCATCGAGGAGTACACCCTCCGCATCAGCCGCGAGTTGAAGGTGTGCGGCGTGATGAACATCCAGTACGCCATCTGCGAGGACAAGGTGTATGTGCTGGAGGCCAACCCGCGCGCCTCGCGCACCGTGCCGCTGGTATCGAAGGTGTGCAACGTGGCGATGGCCCGCATTGCCACGCGACTCATGCTGGGGGCGAAGCTCGCCGATCTGAACCTCCGGCCCAAAACCATTCCGCACATCGGCGTGAAAGAGGTCGTGCTGCCGTTCAACATGTTTCCCGAAGTGGATCCGGTCCTCGGACCGGAAATGCGCTCCACCGGCGAAGTGCTGGGGATGGCGCCGACGTTCGGCTTGGCCTACTTCAAGGCCCAGCAGGCGGCGCAATCGCCGTTGCCGCTCGAAGGCACGGTCTTCATTTCCGTGACCGACAACGACAAGCCGTTCATGCTCGAAGCGGCGCGCAAATTCCAGGAACTCGGCTTCCGCATCAAGGCCACCGTTGGCACCTGCACATTCCTCCAGCAAAACGGCGTCAAGGCGGAACTGAGCTACAAGGTTCATGAACCCCAGCGCCCGAATATTGTCGACGAGATCAAAAGCGGGGAAATACAGCTCGTCATCAACACGCCGATCGGCCGACTGAGTACGACCGACGACGCCTACATCCGCAAGGCGGCCATCAAATACAGAATCCCCTACCTCACCACAACCGCGGCCGCGCGCGCCTCCGTCGTCGGGATCGCCGAACACCGGTCCGGTGGGGCGGACGTAAGATCGCTCCAGAGCTATCACCAGGACATTCGATGAGATATACACAACGCCTAACAAAACACTCAACCGGACGCGCGAAGAAGCTGCGTACCAGTTAGGCCGTGCGGTTGAGTATTACGAAGGAAGAATACTTGAAAGACATATTGGCCAACATTACTTCGGACCAGGCCGTCTATATATTGAAGGTGCTTTGGGAAAAACGAAGTGACGTTAGGGAGATAATTGTTCACGAGGCGGAAAGACTGCTTGGGTCCGTCGATCTGGATGAGATTGCCGAGGATGTTTTTTTTGCTTTGGAGTCAATCGATGTACACGAGCTATGGGACAGGTCCGGTTCCCACAGTGATGGATACACGTCACCCGAAGACATGGCCATGGAAATGGTTGAAGAGGAGCTTGACTCGTTTAGTGACCAAATCGTAAGATATCATAATCTGGGACTGCACGACGAGGAAAAGTTATATTGCATGGGAGTTCTCAAAGGACTTTACAGATTCGAAAAAGAGGCAAAGTCTGAATTCCGAAATTGGGCATCTGACATAGCCGGCGAATGCTTCGATTTTGTTCACAAGGCTTGGCAAAAACAAAAAGGGAACGAGCGGTTTGCAGGCGAAATGGGTGAGTTCATCAAAGTGACCTGCCCGGAATGGGCAAGGTAGTCTCGGAGGCGCAAACCGAACCAGGCGATCCAGCCGATCAAGATAAGCATCTGGCCATGTTTCCTGAAGAACTTCCCATGTGGTTGATAAGGATGTTCAGCTTTGTCGGGGAAACGGTTCTTGACCCATTCCTGGGAAGCGGACGTCTGCCGGTATATCCGGCGGCATTGGAGGTGGCCGATTCAGGGGTGGGGGAATTGGCTGATTTAGTCACCGGGCAAGTCACCGGGCAAGTCCAGTGAAGGATCATCAACCACAGGCGGGACCGCCCTCCGCCAAGGCCGCCCGCCAGGCGTCGAGGAGATGGCCGATGTCGTCGAAAATGAAGTCGGCGCCGGCGGCCTCGGCTTCGGCCCGGCCGGACGCCCCCGTGAGGACGCAGATCGTTGTGAGCCCCGCCCGCTTTCCGCCCACGATGTCGGTCGCGACGCGGTCGCCGACGGCGGCGGTCGTTTCGGGTCTTGCCCCCATCTGGGCCATGGCCAGCTCGTACATGATCGGCTCCGGCTTCCCGACCCCGGTCGGCCGGGTTTCGGAGGCGGCCGCCAGCATCGCGACCATCGCGCCGCTTCCCGGTAAAAACCCCTCTTCCGATGGGATGTTGGGGTCGAGGTTCGTCGCGATGAAGCGGGCGCCGCCCCGGAGAAGATCAGCGGCCCGTTTGATCTTCTCGTAGGTGACCTCGCGATCCACGCTGGCGACGACGACCTCCACATCATCGTCGGCGAGGACGAATCCCTCCTCCTCCAGGGCCTGCCTGAGGGCGGCCATCCCGAAGACGTGCACCCGCGTTCCCGCCGGGTAGTCGCGGCGCAGGTAGCGGGCCGCCGCCCGGCCTGAAACCAGGATCTCGGAGGGCGAGACCTCGGCGCCCATCGCGGCGAGTTTTTTCGACCGCTCGCTCGGCGTGCGGGTCGCGTTGTTGGTGACCAGCATGAAGGGGATGGACCGTTCGCGCAGGAAGGCAAAGAACTCCCGCAGGCGGGGCATCGGTTCGCCGCCCCGGTAGAGCACCCCGTCCATGTCGAGGATCAGATGCGTGATCTTGGTCAGAGAATTCATCGTTTTTCTCCGGTTTTCCGTTTGGAATGGATTATCTCCGCCGATGGATCATGATGCGATCGTGGGGAGGAGAGGGGCGAGCCCCGGGAAGAGCGCCCGCTCTTCCCGCCATTCGTAGATTAGGATGTCGATATTCAGCCGCTTCAGCTTGTCCCGGAGGGCGACCTCCGGCGGCCGGGGGAGAATCAGGATCAGCAGGGGATTGTCGGGCAGACTCAGGCCGTTCAGCAGAAGCTGCGTCGCCCCGGCGTGAAGGTCCGAGAGGGTCGTCTCCGTCCGGACCTGAAAGACCGCCCGGATCCGACCCGCCCGGTCCATCACCAACAGATCCTGGTTTCCGTCATTCCCCGCCCTCAGGCCGGCTTGCTTCAATGTTTCGGCCAGATCCCGGACGATCAGGCCGTGGTCGCATTCGGCCCCGGTCTCCCTCTCCTGTTCGCGGTAGCGGGCGCCGATCAGCTCTTCACGGAGGCGAAGTTCGCCGAAGGTCAGCTCCGCCTGCGCGGAGCGGGTGGCGGCCGTCTCCTTGATCCGGGCGATCTTCCGGACGAACTCGGCGATCTGCCTGGCAAAGCGCGGGGATTGGAGAATCCCGATGACGGCGACCGGCGTCTCCTCGCCTCCGTCATCCATCACCTCCCAGACTCCCCGGTAGTGGTTTTCGAAGAGCGATTTTCCGATCCCCTTTCTCCCGCCGCCTAACTTTCCCCGGTGCACGACGTAGAGACGACCGGCGCGGTCCTGGGCGAAGGCGCCGCCCGTCCGCCGGTCGACGCCGCAGAGGGGGAAATTGATCTCGCAGGTGATCGCGATGGCGGCTCCCCCCTCCGGTCGGCCGATCCCGAAGCCATTCCAGTAGCGGCTTCCGGCGATCTTTCGGGAGAAGGACCAGATGCCGAGGCTATCCGACCAGGCGACCTTCGCCTTTTCGCTCGCCCCCGGATGGCCGAGCTTCACAGGGATCGTAGCGGCCGTCACAGGTTTGAAACTCCTCACGAACTGACTCTGGCAGCGTTTGATCGCCGCCTCGTCTGTGATGACTTTCAGCATGGTTTGTCCTTTATCAATCCAGACGTTTCTGGAAACGCCCGACCGCTCCGGTGAAGACCATGATGCCGAGGACGGCCAGGGCGGCGTACTGGGGCCAGAGGATGTGCAGCCCCACCCCCTTGAGAAAGATGCCGCGGATGATGACCAGAAAATAGCGCAAAGGGTTCAGGTATGTCAACCATTGAACGACCTCGGGCATGTTCGCGATCGGGAAGACGAAGCCGGAGAGCATGAAGAACGGGAGGATGAAGAAGAAGGTGGTCATCATCGCCTGCTGCTGGGTCTTCGACACCGTTGAGATGAAGAGCCCGATGCCCAGGGTGCTCAACAGAAACAGGCAGGTCGCCAGGAAGAGATCGAGGACGCTCCCCGCCAGCGGGACATCGAACCAGTTCAGCGCGAGCAGCATGACGAGGACCATCTGGCCGATCGCGATGATCGTATAGGGGATGGTCTTGCCGATGATCAGTTCGATCGGTTTCAGCGGCGTCACGATGAGCTGCTCCATCGTCCCGTTTTCCCGTTCCTTGATGATCGCGATGGAGGTCAGAAGCAGCGAGATCAGCATGATGACGAAGGCGACGATCCCCGGGACAAAGAAATTCTGGCTGTCGAGGTTCGGGTTGTACCAGGCCCGGATGCGGGCGTCGATCTTCCCGTAACGGAGGTCGCGGCCATAGAGCTCGCGGGCCAGCTCCGTGTTCAGTCGGTCGAGGACCATCACTGCGTAGGAGATCCGGATGGAGGCCATGTTGCTCATTCCGCCGTCGGCCAGGATCTGGACGTCGGCCGTCTTCCCCCGGCGGATGCGGCTGCTGAAATCGGGGGGGATCCGTATCCCGATGTCGGCGTTTCCCTTCAGAAACAGCTCCTCCATGCCGCGGGCGTCCGCCGGCCGGTGGGTGATCCGGAAGATCCCGCCCGCGGTGAAGGCGTCGGCGAGAAGCCGGCTTTCCCGGGTCTGCGCCTGGTCGATCAGCGCGACGCGGATGTCCTTGATATCGTAGTTGACCACGTAGCCGAAGACGAGGAGCTGGATCAGCGGCGCCATGATCAGGATCGGACGGCTCCGCTTGTCGCGGAAGAGCTGGATGAATTCCTTGCGGACCATTTCCCGGATGCGAAGCCAGCTCATAGCCCCTCCCTCTTCAGGACGATGACGTTCAGGGCCGCGAGAATTGCAAACATCCCCGTCAGAACCAGCAGGTCGGGCCAGAGGTGGGAGAGGCCGAGGTTCCGGAGGTAGATCCCGGAGAGGATGTCGATGTAGTAGGTCGCCGGGACGAGGTAGGTGACGAGCTGGAGGACCTTCGGCATGTTGATCACCGGGAAGACGAAGTTCGACAGCAGCAGCGACGGGAGGTAGGTGAGCAGGACGGCCGCCTGGTTTGCGACCATCTGGGACTTCGTCACCGACGAGATGAGGAGCCCGAGCGTCAGCGCGACCAGAATATAGAGTGAGGAGGCCAGGATCATCAGCCAGAAGCTTGCCTTCATCACGATGCCGAAGAGGGTCTGCCCCATCAGGACGGCAACGAGGACGTCGATGAGGGCGATCAGAAAGTAGGGGATCGCCTTTCCCACGAGGAATTCCCCCGCCCGGATCGGGAGCGACCGGATCGTCTCCATCGTGCCGTTTTCGTACTCCCGGGCGATGACCAGCGAGGTCAGCATCGCCCCGACAATCATGATAATGATCGCGATGATCCCCGGGATGATGAAGTTCCGGCTTTCCAGGTCCTCGTTGAACCAGACCCGGATCCGCCCCTCCACGGGCGGCCGGATTTTCTCCATCCCCTGCCGGTCGAGGAAATCGGCGAGGAGATTCCGGTTGTAGTTCTCAATGAAGCCGCTGATGTAGGCGCGGGAGATCCCGGCAAAATTGGGGTCGCTGCCGTCGAGGAGGATCTGAACGGTCGTCTCCCGGTCCGCCCGGAGATCGGCGGTCCAGCCGGCGGGGATGATCACGGCCAGCGTCGCCCGGCCGTAGTCGAGCGCCTCCGTTACGGCGTTGGTGTCCGGTAGCTGGGCGGTGATCCGGAAGTAGGAGCCGGCGCCAAGGCGGCGGATGAAGTCCCGGCTCAGGTCCGTCCGGTCCTGGTCAACAACGATCGTCTCGATGTGCTCCACGTCGAGGCTGAGCGCATAGCCGAACAGCAGGATGAGGAGCAGCGGGATCGCGAAGGCCAGGTAGAGGCTCCGGAAATCCCGGAGCAGGTGGTAGATCTCCTTGCGGGCGATCGCCTGGATATTTCTCGGATTCACGCCTGGTTTCCTTCCCTATTTTCCGGTCTTCATCAACGTGATGAAGGCGTCGTTGAGGTCCGCGTCCGGCTTTCCCGGACAGGTTCCGCGGATGATCTCCTCCGGACTTCCCGCGGCGACAATCCTCCCCTCGTTGATCATCACGATCCGCCCGCAGTGGCGCGCCTCATCCATATAGTGCGTCGTGACAAAAACGGTGATTCCCTCTCCGGCGATCCGGCCGATGAAATTCCAGAAATGGCGCCGGGTGATCGGATCGACGCCGGAGGTCGGCTCGTCGAGAAAGAGGATCCGCGGGCGGTGAAGCAGCGCACAGCCGAGGGCGAGGCGCTGGCGCAATCCCGGCGGGAGCTCCCGGGTCAGGCGGTCGCGAGCCTCCGCAAGGCGCGTCATGTCGAGGATCCAGGCGCTCCGTTCCGCCCACTCCTTCTCCGGCACGCTGTACACCCCGAGATAGAAGCGGAGGTTCTCCGCGGGGGTCAGATCCTCGTAGAGGGAGAACTTCTGAGACATGTAGCCGATCGCGTGTTTGACCTCCTCCGCCTCGGTAACGATGTCGTAGCCCGCCACCTTCGCCTCTCCCGACGTGGGGGTGAGGATCCCGCAGAGCATCCGGATCGTCGTCGATTTTCCGGAGCCGTTCGACCCGAGAAAGCCGAAGATCTCGCCGGGCCGGACCGTGAAGGAGATCTTATCGACGGCGGTGAAGGCCCCGAAGCGCTTTTCGAGCTCCCGGACGACGAT
>CAKKRN010000248.1:10500-12570 GCA_919902745.1 Syntrophaceae bacterium
AGGAGCTTCGGCTCGTGGACGAGGACGCAGGACAGACCCAGCTTCTGTTTCATTCCACCGGAGAGGTTTCCCGCCGCTCGGTCAGTGAAAGAGAGAAGGTTGGAGAAACCGAGGTAGAGGGCCTTCCGCGCCTTTCGCTCCGTGCCGCGGATTCCGAAGATATTCATGAAAAAATCGATGTTTTCCTCGACCGTCAGGTCCTGGTAGAGGCCGAAGCGTTGGGGCATGTAGCCGATCCGGTCCTTGACCGCCGCCCGGTCGGTGACGACGTCGAGGCCGTCGATCGTGATCCGGCCCGCGGCGGGTTTGACCATCGTCGCCGCCATCCGCAGGAGGGTCGATTTCCCCGCCCCGTCGGAGCCGACAAGGCCGAAGATCGTCCCCCGCTCGACGGTCAGCGAGACGTTCCGGACCGCCTCTACGGCGCCGAAACGGCAGGAGACCCCCTCGACCCGGAGGAAGGGGCCGCTTGCAGGGAATTCCTGCACGCCACCGGCTCCCTGCGCTCCCGAAGCGTTCCTCCGATCCGGCGGGAGCGGCGGTTCCGCCCGTTTCGCTCCAGGCTGGGGACACGATGCGGCATCATGGATGGGGACACCTTGCGGCAAGGTGTCCCCGTTTCCGTCAGCGTAACCAGGCATCGGCGGGCATTCCTGACTTGAGTTCCAGAGCGGGGTTGGGGATGGAGACCTTGACGAGGTAGACCAGCTTCACCCGTTCCTTCTTCGTCTGGATGATCTTGGGCGTGAATTCCCCCTCGGGGGAGATGAACGTGACCGTTCCCGCGAAAGTCTTATCGGGGAAGGTGTCGACGCGGACCTCCGCCTTCTGTCCCGGTTTCACCTTGCCGATCTGAGTCTCGTCCACGAAGATCTTGAGGTCGACCGTCGCGAGACTGGAGAGGGTCAGAACCTCCCGCCCCGGCGTGACCACCTCGCCCGGCTCGACGTTGCGGCTCGTGATGATCCCCGGACCGGGCGCCTTCAACTGCGTGTAATCCGTCTGGATCGCGGCCTGATCGAGGGCCGCGCGGGCCGCGGCGACGGTGGCGCGGGCAGCGCCGACCTCCTTCTTCGTGGCGTCCACCCGCAGCAGATTGCTTCGCGCCTGCGTCAGCACCGCCTGTCCTTCGGCGAGCCTCGCCTCGCCGGTGCGGATCGTCTCCGGCCGGCTTCCCTCGCGTGCGAGATCGTAAGTCTCACGGCCCCGCTCGTACTCCCTGAGGGCCGTATCATACCGGAGACGGACGGCGTCCAGTTCCTTCTCCGAGATGGTTCCCTTCCGAAAGAGGTTCTCGTACCGAATCAGGTTCTTCTTCGCGTCCTCCGTGACGGATGCGGCGCTCTGCATTCCCTGCTTCGCCCGCTCGATATCCTGCGTCCGGCTTCCGGCCCGGAGCTCGTCCAACTGCGAAGCAAGGGCGCGGACGCCCGCCTCGGCCCGGGCCACTTCGGCGGGGAGGCTCTTTTCATAGACCTTGAGCAGGGTCTCCGCCTGTTCCTGGCCTTTCAGGGATCGGTCGAGGTTGGCCCTGGCCTGTTCGATTCGGGTGCGGAATTCGGCCGGGTCCAATTCAACGAGCAGTTGATCCTTCGTGGCGGCCTCTCCCTCGCGCACCGCCACCCTGACGACGCGGCCGCCGGTCTGGAAGGCCAGATGGGACTGGGTGGCCTCGACGGTTCCGGAGTAGAAGAGTTCTCCCTGACGGACTTTCCGCTGCCCGTAGTACACGAGAAGCCCCACACCGACAAGGAGGACAATGAAAATGATCACGATTCGCTTTCTCAGAGCGGCACCTCCTTGAAAATAGGATGGACCATCCATACCATTTTCCTGTTGATAAGTTAAGAGTTATCACTTATACGAATCGGTAGAAAAAGAACCTCTCATTTCGCTTCACCTGCGTACCATTGGTTTTCATCCGGCGGCCCGCGGGCGTCTCCGGAACGCGACGAATGTACGGGGGAAAATCATGAAGTGTCCGAGATGCCGGGAAGAGCTGACGCAGGTGATGACCCGCCGCGGCGTCGTGGTCGATGCCTGTGCCAAGGGGCACGGGGTGTGGCTGGA
>CAKKRN010000249.1 GCA_919902745.1 Syntrophaceae bacterium
CTGAGTGCTAAGCGCTTCAAATTTGTGATCGTTGCTTTTACTCAGCACTCAGCACTATGTTTTATCGGGGGAGAAAAATTGCCGGGGAAAATCATCGTTCTGCCGGAGACGCTGACCCACCGGATCGCTGCGGGTGAGGTGGTCGAAAGACCGGCGTCCATCATCAAAGAACTGCTCGAAAACGCACTGGATGCGGGAGCCACCGAAATCTCCGTTGAACTGGAGAAAGGGGGCTGTCACGCCATCCGTGTAACCGATAACGGGGAAGGGATGGATCCGGAGGATGTACCCCTCTCTTTTGCCCGCCACGCGACGAGCAAGATGGAGAAGTTCGAAGATCTTTATCGGATCCGTTCCTTCGGTTTTCGGGGCGAGGCCTTGCCCAGCATTGCCTCGATCTCCCGTGTGGAGATGGTAAGCCGCCGGGCCGCATCGCCCGTCGGCACGCGGATCGTCATCGAGGGAGGGGAGGTGAAGGAGCTCTCCGATGCGGGCTGTCCGGCCGGAACGTCCATCCGGGTCAGCCGGATCTTTGAACCGGTTCCTGTCCGACGGAAATTTCTCAAGAGCGACATGACCGAACAGGGCTACTGCCTCGACTGGATCACGCGACTTGCGCTCGCCCAGCCGGGCATCCGCCTTCGGATCTCGGCGGGCGGTCGGACGCTGATGAATGTTCCGGCTGCGAAGGATCTATCGGAGCGGATCTCCCTTACCCTGGGTCAGGAGTTCCGGGGCCAGTTAGCCCCGGCGGCGGGAGAGAGGGATGGTGCGACGCTGAAAGGGCTCGTTTCCCGTCCGGAATTCACCCGCTCCAACAGCGCGCAGATCTACCTCTATGTAAACGGAAGGTTTGTCAAGGATTACCTGCTGAACCACGCCGTCATGACGGCCTATCGCCGGATCATCGAGCCCCGGCGCTATCCGGCGGCCATCCTTTTTCTGGATTTGCAGCCGCAGGATGTGGATGTGAACGTACATCCAACGAAGATGGAGGTCCGCTTCCGTGATCCGCGGGGGATCTATGCCCTCATTGCAGAGACCCTGGGCGGTGCAATCGGTGCCGGGAACGGGGACACGATGCGGCATCATGTCCCCGTGGCGGAAGAGAGATCGGGATCGTCGGATGCAGCGCCCACAGCCTATACGGCGCGTGTCGAGGAGGCCTTGAAACGGTACCGGATCTCTTCGGGACCGGAAAAACTCTTCTTCGGTCGTCCGGCCGGACTTAAAAAAGAAACACCGATCGCATCGCCGCAACCGGTTTTCCGGGAATCTCAGCCGGAATCGGAACAGCCGAAGGAAGGATATCGCTTTGCCGAAATGGTTTATCTCGGCCAGGTGGCGGGGACCTACCTGGCCTTTGCCGGAGAGGAGGGGATGGTTCTCGTCGATCAGCATGCCGCCCATGAGAGGATCCTGTTCGAGAGGCTGAAAAAGCGGGCCGCAGAGACGAAAGAGCGAGAGCCCGGCCAGCGTCTTCTTCTCCCCGAAGTCGTCAGCCTTCCCCCCCGCGATCTTGCCTTCCTGATCGAATCCATCCCGATTCTCGAGGAGGCGGGGATGGAGGTGGAGGCTTTCGGGGGGGATTCCGTCGTTGTCAAGGCGATTCCAGCCTTTCTGTCGGACGCGGAGGCGCGGACATTGATCGGCGATATCCTGGCCGGGGGTATGGAAGGGGATCGCAATCTGCCGCTTATGGAGAGGCGGGAGAAAATTTTTACCGCCCTTGCCTGCCGGGCGGCCGTAAAGGCAAACCGGCCGCTGAACGGTCCGGAGGTCGAGAGCCTCAGCCGCGAGCTTGACGCGCTCCCCCGCGCCGCCACCTGCCCGCATGGGAGACCGTTTGCGGTCGCCATCTCCGTGGGTGAGCTGGAAAAGCTGTTCAAGAGGAGATAGCCCAAGTATGGCCGGCGCTGACATCCCCAAACCGAGGTTGATCTGTATCCTTGGACCGACCGGTGTAGGAAAAACAGCGATGGCCCTGGAACTGGCCGACCGGTGGGGCGGCGAGATCGTCAGCGCCGATTCCATGCAGGTTTACCGGCACATGGATATCGGTACCGCGAAGCCGACGCCGGAAGAGCGGAAGCGGATTCCCCACCACCTTCTCGACGTGGTCAATCCGGATGAACCTTTCGACGTTTCGCTGTATATCCGGCTGGCGAACGGGATCATTGCCGATCTGCAGCGGGAAGAGAGACCGGTCTTCGTAGTCGGCGGTTCCGGTCTTTATATCCGGGCCCTTTTTGGGGGGCTGATCGCGGGACCGGGGGCGGACGAATCCCTGCGGCAGACGCTGCGGGAGGAGATGAGCCGGTTGGGAAAACCCCATCTTTACGAAATACTCCGGGCGAGGGACGAAATGGCGGCCGCGCGGATCGATCCCCACGACGGTGTCCGGATCATCCGCGCGCTGGAGGTTCTGGAGCTGACGGGACGCTCTATCGTCGACCATCAGCAGGAACACCGCTTCCGGGAGGCGCCCTACGAGGCCCTCCAGATCGGTCTTCGTTTGGACCGGGAACGGCTCAACGACCGGATCGAACGGAGGACCGACCGGATGATCGCGGACGGCTTTGCGGAAGAGGTCCGGCGGCTTCTCGACATGGGCTACAAAGAATCTCTCAAATCAATGCAATCTTTGGGGTATCGGAACATGGTCTCCTTCCTTGCGGGACGGCAGAGTCTGGCGGAGGCGGTCCGTCTGATCAAACGGGATTCCTGCCGCTACGCGAAGAGGCAGA
>CAKKRN010000250.1 GCA_919902745.1 Syntrophaceae bacterium
AACTGGGCGGGATTGACATAGATGCTGACGACGAGGCAATCCCCCCGTTTGCGTCCGATCCGCATCAGGTTCAAATGCCCCTCATGAAAGTATCCCATCGTCGGGACAAAGGCGATCCGCCGCCGCCGGCATCGTTCCGCCTCCGAAAATTCCTGCATCTCTGCCGCGGATTGAATGATCTTCACGTCTCACTCCAAAAAAAAGCCCCTGCGTCCAAGACGAGAGGCATCCTTCCATATTCATGAACCCCGATGTTCCCCCGTCCCAGTCCGTTGCCGGATCCAAGCGTCGACGCTCCCCTATCAGAGGCCCTTTGGTTTGTCAAGAATTTTGTCGGTAAAATCAGCCGCGGGCTGATGCGGGAACGCCATCCGCCTGCATAAAGCCCGCAGGAGCATTCCTGCGCCTCGACTCACTTACAGCTTTTACAAATAACAGCCTTGGCATTCTCGATTCGCTTTATCTTATGGTTCTCCAGTGAGAACAATCAGCTCCACCCGGCGATTCAACGCCCGCCCCGCTTCGGAGGCATTGGTCGCGACGGGTTGCGCCGATCCTACCCCTTGCGCGGTAACCCGTCCGGGGGAAACGTTCCGGTAAGCCACCAGATATTCCCGGACTTTTTGAGCCCGTTTCTCCGATAGCGCTTGGTTGGCGGCCGTCTTTCCCATGCTGTCCGTATGGCCCTGTGTCAAAACCTTGCTGTTGGGATAGGTCTTTAAGAAATCCCCCACACCATCCAAAATCTTCTTCCCCGCAGGCGTCAGATCGCTTGCAGAAGTGAAGAGATCGATAGCCAGGATGGTCATGATGATTTTTTTGTCTCCAGCCTCGGCCGTCACTTTGGGAAGCTTGCCGGCCGCGATCAGCATGGCCTTTTCTTGTTCCAATGCCTGTAGTTTGGCCTGCATGACCGCCATTTTCTCCTTCTCTACAGCGAACTTTTCCTCCTTGGCTCTGATCTCCAGGGTTTCCTTGGCCCGCTGGGCGCCCAGCTGCGCTTCCATTAATTTGGCCTGGCCGGCCTCTCTTTCCCTTTCCGCGATCAGCTTTTCTTCTTTCAGCCGCCCCTCCTGAAATTCTCTC
Organism: Syntrophaceae bacterium; assembly: GCA_919902745.1. Taxonomy (GTDB): domain Bacteria; phylum Desulfobacterota; class Syntrophia; order Syntrophales; family UBA5619; genus UBA5619. The sequence continues at coordinate 1,087 of CAKKRN010000250.1, forward strand.
TGCTTCATGGCTTCAAGCTCGGCCGTCTTTCGCTGAACCTCCTCCAACTCTTTTCTTTTCCGGGCTTCCATCTCATCCGCCATTCGCTGGGACTCTCCCAAATGCTTGCGCTCCGCCTCGGCTTTGGCCTGGATTTCTTTTGCATTCTCCGCCTCCCGCAGCTTTTCCTTCATGACTGCAATGGCGCTCTGGTAGTCGGCAAGGTCTTTCTGGGTCTCCTTCAATTTGGCCGCCGTCGTCTGTTTTTTCGCCTTGGCCTCCGCGGTCAGGCCCTTTATTTTTGCCATGGTGGCCAGGTAAATGACCTCTTCCTCCCTGGCCCTTTTCATTTTTGCGGTGCTGACCATCGCCATGATGGAATTGGCCGCCTCGTAGGCTTTCTCCGCTTGGGAAAGCCAGGACTTTGCAGCGGTAAGATCATCCATGGCCTGTTGCTCCGCCCCGGCCTTTCGGGCCTGGTCAATGGCGGATTTGGCGGCTTCGATGACCATGACGGGGGTTTCCTCAGCCAGGACCGTCAGCGGAAACAGGATGATGAGCCCCCACAATAGAATAGAAAGCATCTTCCGGCTTGGATCTTTATATTTGTCCATGGATTTGGCTCCTTATATTCTGTTATTTTTTCAAACGCTCGATCTCGGCCTTTGCTTTCAGCAGTGCTTCATGGGTTGTGGCAAGCATCTCAACATCGGCATTTAACTCAGCAGAAGCCTTAGCCAGCTCGGCATAAGCCCTGGCCAAACGCGAAGCCCGGCTGAATCCCTCCGCATCCGGTATCGACCGTGCACTGCCGGCGGTTTTCAGGAAATCCTCTGCCTGCTTGATGTATGAGGGTGCATATTTTCCACCCTCTGCCTTTTGCGCTGCCTCCAGGGCCCCCCTGGCATCCATAAATTCCTGCTCCTGGGACGGACTGATCGCATCTGCCCAAACGACGCCTGTGAAAGCCGCCACAAACAGCAGTGAGAATAACGCTGCTCCCAACAGAATGGATCTTTTCACGAATAACATAGTTCCCTCCTGTGCCGCATAAATTCAGATGATCAGGTTTTTAAAAAATTGATTGCGTCGGATTATAGCGATGAGCGTTTCAAGATGCAACGGGAAAATTGGGTTCAGCGAATTTTTCCACAAAATATGGTGTGCAGTATCGATGGTGATATAACCCGACTTCCGGAAAGGAAAAAAGACACCGCGTAACATATTGATATTATAGGTCATGAAAGTCTATTTTTTTATGGACTACATAATTTTGTCGAATCTCGTAAAGTTAATGAATTCGAATAATTACAAAATATCCTTCCGGAAGTCGGGATAAATAAGGAACGAGGAACAAAGGTCAGAGAATATTATCTGCGCCGCTCTCGATCCATGTCTTTGTCAACAGGGAGAATTCTTCAGCCGACAGGGTCTCCGCCCTTCTGGTTCGGTCGATGCCGCTTCGGACGAACACCAGATCGACCATCTCCTCCGGAAGACCGGTCCGGCGAAGGTTGTTCCAGAGGGTTTTTCTTCGCCGGGCGAAGGCCGCCCGGACGATTTTTGCAAACAGCGCCCCATCCGGAAGCTCGGGCTCCCGGCGGACCTCCATCCGCAGAACGGATGAAACCACGTCCGGCGCCGGATAAAAGCAGGTCGGCGGGACCGTCATTTCGGATACGGCCCTCGTATACTTTGCGACGATGACCGAAGGGATGCCGTAATCCTTTGTCCCCGGAGGCGCTGTAATCCGATCCGCCAGTTCCTTCTGGAACATCAGGATCATCGACGAGATCGACCGTCGAAAGTCGAGCAGACGAAAAAGGATCGGGGAAGAGATATGGTAGGGGATATTGCCGACGACCTTGATTCTTTCCTCCGGACAGGCGGAGGAAAAATCGTACTTCAGCACATCCATCTGCACGACCTCCACCCGGTCCTGTCCGGTGAAACGCTCCCGCAGAATAGCCGCCAGCCGCGGATCAACCTCGATGGCGATCACCCGGCCTGCCCTCTTCACCAGTTCCTCCGTCATGAAGCCGAGGCCGGCGCCGATTTCAACGATCGTCTCATCCCCTGCGGGATCGGCGAGCGCGACGATCCTTCGGATGATGTTCAAGTCCTCCAGGAAGGACTGTCCCAGTCTCTTCCGGGGATGGATATCATACCGGGCAAGCATTTTTCGGACGGACATCACGTCGGCCTCCGGGTCCGGATTGCCGTGATCAGCCGGCGCGCGACGAAATAGGCCGGGACGGCAAAAAATGGGGCCATCAGGATGCCTCCCGTCAGCAGCGGCAGAAGGATCTCCCACCCCAGCGCCGCGATGCTGCCCAGCGTGTAATCGTTGATCGCGAAACGGCAGCGCTCCATCCCCAGCAGGAACCGGCCGAGCTCATACTGGGCGACGTAGAGCAGAGGGACGGTCAGTGGATTGGAGATGATCCACGCGCCGAGGTAAGCGGCCGTGATGTTCTGACGGAAGAGGAGACCGATCAGGACGATGATTGCCGTATGGAACGGAATCGTCGGCGTCACGCCGACGAAGACGCCGATCGCCAGTCCGGCGGCGATCTGTGCGGGTTCGCCCTTCAGGCTGATGAATCTCTCGTAAAAGGTCCGGAATCGCTTTTTCAGGATCATGGGTGACGACCTTGTAAGAAATCTCAAAAGCCTTGCATCTGGGACGGCTTCGTAAAAAGGCAGCAGGCAAGGCGCGCGAACCCTGAGGAGTGAGGCGTTGGGGACATGTGGGGACACCTTGCCGCAAGGTGTCCCCAGGCCCAAAGGGATCGGAACGTGTCCCCGGAACACGCCGCAACGACGAAGGGTGAAGCGCAACGCAGCATCCGGCCTTTTTACGAAGCCGTCATGGGTGAACCGTAAGGGGCCAGCGGGAGACGGCATTCAGGTCGAGCCCGTCCTTGCGTCCCGCCTTGAGGAGATGCGTTCCGACCACGGCAATCATCGCCGCGTTGTCGGTGCAGAGAACCGGAGGCGGAATGAAAACCTCGATCCCCGCGGAGGCTTCTTCGGTCCGGAAACGTTCCCGCAGGCGGCTGTTTGCGGCCACCCCCCCGCAGACGACGACGCGGGTCGCCGAGACCATCGCCGCGGCGCGCAGGGTCTTTTCCACCAGAACGTCGCAGATCGCCTCCTGATAAGAGGCCGTCAGATCGGGCAACTCCTCAGGGGTAAAAGGGGCGCCCCGTTTCTTGAGTCTCGTCAAAAGGGAGGTCTTCAGACCGCTGAAGCTGAAATCCAGGCTTCCCCGCATCGCCCGTGGAAATGGAAACGCCTCGCGGTTACCCTGCTTCGCGAGACGGTCGATCACCACCCCTCCCGGATAACCGATCTCCAACAGTTTTGCGGCCTTGTCGAAGGCCTCTCCCGCCGCATCATCTCTCGTCTGGCCGAGTACGGTGAATCGCTGAAAGCCATCCACCCTGTAAATGGTCGTATGGCCGCCGGAAACCACCAGCGCGACGAACGGGAATGCCGGGGAGGGTGCGGTCAGGAATGCGGCCGCGACGTGCCCCTCCAGGTGATTGACCCCGACAAGCGGGAGCCGTCGGGCAAACGCGATCGCCTTGGCCGCAGACAAACCGACAAGGAGGGAGCCGATCAGTCCCGGTCCTCGCGTTACGGCGATACCGTCGACCCCGGCCAGGGTCGTCCCCGCATCCTCCAGGGCCTGGATGATCACCGGAACGATCGCCTCGATATGTTTGCGGGAGGCGATCTCCGGGACGACGCCTCCGTACCGCTCATGCACCTTCACCTGCGAGGCAATCACATTGGAGAGAAGGACGCTTCCGTCCCTGACCACCGCGGCCGCCGTTTCATCACAGGACGATTCTATACCCAGGACCACCATCAAGCCATCCCCCGCACATTTTCTTTTACAAAAGTGCGGAAAATATATATAGAATTAGCCGTTTTTTGCAAACAAACTTTTCAAGAAAGAGACAACTATGGAAATCCATACCGATTTTCTTGTTTTGGGCACCGGCATTGCGGGTCTCAGCTTCGCCATCAAGGCTGCGGAACTGGGCAGCGTCGCCATGGTCACCAAGAAAGACAAGACCGACTCGAATACGAATCTGGCACAGGGCGGGATTGCCGTTGTCCAGGACCAAACGGACCGCTTCCAGTATCACATCGACGATACGCTGACCTGCGGCGCCGGACTCTCGAACGAAGAGGTCGTCCGTTTCGTGGTGACGGAGGGGCCGGAGAGGCTCCGCGAATTGGTGCAATGGGGCGTGGAATTCACCCGCTCGGAGGCGGAGCCGGATCGGTTCGATCTCGGCCGGGAGGGAGGCCATTCGATGAGAAGGGTCGTCCATGCCAAGGATCTGACCGGGCGGGAGATCGAGCGGGCGCTTCACGAGAAGGCCGGCAAAAATGATAACATCCAAATCTTCGAAAACCACATCGCAATCGACCTTATCATGAAGTCCTCCGCGCTCGGCCAGAAGATCGAGCATGACCGCTGTCTCGGCGCCTATGTGCTGGATATCGCCCGCAACGAGGTCCATACCTTCCGGGCGAAGTTCGTCATGTTGTCCACCGGCGGCGCCGGCAAGGTCTATCTGATCACCACCAATCCGGACATCGCCACGGCCGACGGGATCGCCATGGCCTACCGCGCAGGCGCCAGGATCGCCAACATGGAGTTCATCCAGTTTCACCCCACCTGCCTATACCACCCCGACGCGAAATCCTTTCTGATCAGCGAAGCCGTCCGCGGCGAGGGGGGGATTCTGAAGCTCAAGAACGGCAGCACCTTCATGGAGAAATACCATCCGATGAAGAGCCTCGCGCCGCGCGATGTCGTCGCCAAGGCGATCGACACCGAATTGAAAAAATCCGGAGATGATTGCGTCCTGCTCGACATCACCCATCGGGACAGGGATTTTCTCGTTTCCCGGTTTCCGAACATCTATCAGAAGTGCATGGAGTTGGGCATCGATATGACGAAGGAGCCCGTCCCGGTCGTCCCTGCCGAACACTACCTCTGCGGCGGGGTCATGGTGAATGAGATGGGTGAGACGAGCATCCCGGGCCTCTTCGCCTGCGGGGAGGTCTGCTGCACCGGATTGCATGGCGCCAACCGTCTGGCGAGCAACTCGCTGTTAGAGGCGGTCGTTTTTGCGCATCGTTCGTTCCGGCGCATCGCGGAAAATGGGGACACGATGCGGCATCAGGTCCCCGCCGGAGAGGAAGCGGTCTCCGTCCCGCCGTGGGATCCGAGAGGGGCCACGGAGAGCGATGAATCGGTCGTCGTCTCGCACAACTGGGACGAGATCCGCCGGTGCATGTGGAACTATGTAGGCATCGTCCGTTCCGATAAAAGACTGGAGAGGGCGCATCGCCGGATCGATCTGATCAACCGGGAGATCGATGAATATTACCGCCATTTCATCGTCACGCGGGATCTTTTGGAACTGCGGAACATTGCCGTGGCCGCCAAGCTTATCGTGGCCTGCGCCCGGATGCGAAAGGAGAGCCGCGGGCTGCATTACAACCTCGACTATCCGGAGAAGAATGATCGCGTCTGGCTGAAGGATACGGTCGTTTCCCGCGAGGAGCTGTGGCGCAAGGCATGAAAGAATCGGCCTATTATTCTTCGGCGGTCAGCGCAACCCTTTCCACTTTATCCAGATCCCGCGCGTAATATCGTGAGCCCAGGTAAAAAAGGACGAAGGAGATCAGGGCCATGGCGCTGGCGATTTTCAGGGCCGTCAGGATTCCATACCGGTCGGAGAAGGCGCCGGTAACAATCGGGCCAAGAGCGCTGCCGAGCAGGTTCTGGGTTATTACGCAGAGGGCGTATGAAACCGCCCTCAACCCCGGATGAACCACGTCCTGGGTCACGGCGATGGCCGATGAAGCCCAGGCAATGCATGCAATTCCCGCCAACAGAAAAATCCCGTATTGGACCATCCCGCCGGAGGGCAGGTAAAAACCGGTCAGGAACAGAACCGCCGTCAAGAGGGCGGAGACGGATGGCAGCAGCAACCGGGCCTGAACCTTCTTCTTCATCCACGTGTCCGCAATCCATCCGCCCAGCGGTGAGCCGATGATGCTGGTCAGCATGATCCCGCTGGCCAGCAGCGTGGCCTTTTGCAGCGGAAACCCCTGCACCCTCTCGAAATATGTGGGCAGGAAGGTGGACATCGATATGGAGGTGAACATCATTCCGGCAAACCCGAAGTAGGTCAGGATCAGGGAAGGCGTTGCGGCAAAGGTACGGACGATGTCCATTTTGGTCATTTTTTT
>CAKKRN010000251.1 GCA_919902745.1 Syntrophaceae bacterium
TCCGGGGCGCCCTGGAGGACGCCCTCGGCGGCCGTCTCGCGTTCCTGGACGGCGTTGTCTTTCCCCACACCTGCGACTCGATCCAGCGCCTCTCCGACATCTGGCGACTGAACGTCCCCGCCTGTTTCCACCTCGACCTGGTCTTGCCGGTCAAGCTGAATACGGAAGGCGCCCGGCAATACATGATCGATGTGCTGAGACGGTTCCGCGGGGAACTGGGAGAGAAGCTGGGCGTGACGATCTCCGACGAAGAGCTCCGGGCCGCGATACGGATCTGCAACCGGATCCGCGCCGCGCTGACACGGATCTACGATCTGAAGGGCGAGAGGCCGGAGATCCTCAAGGGAAGCGATCTCTACGCGCTGGTCCGCGCCGCGATGATCATGGACAGGACTCGGGCGGCGTCCCTTCTGGAGGAGATCGCCGCGGAGCTGGCGCAGCGAGGAGGGGAGGCGGCCGGCCCGGCGCGGAAGCGGATCTTCCTGTCGGGCGGCGTCTGCAACCATCCCGACATCTACACGATCATCGAGGAGGCGGGCGGCGCGGTCGTCGGCGACGACCTCTGCACCGGTTCCCGCTACTTCAGCGGCCTCATCGACGAGAAAGCCGACCCCGTGACGGCCATCGCCGACCGCTACCTGGAGCGGGTTGTCTGTCCGGCGAAGCACCGGGGCCTTACCGACCGGGCGGACCACCTCGTCCGTCTCGTCCGGGAGAAGCAGGCGCAGGGGGTGATCTTCTTTCTTCTGAAGTTCTGCGATCCCCATGCCTTCGACTACCCCTATCTGAAGGAGGCGCTGGACCGGGCGGGGGTACCGAGCATGCTCTTAGAGGTCGAGGACCGGCTCCCGGCCGACGGACAGCTCCGGACGCGGTTCGAGGCGTTTGTCGAGATGATCTAGGGAAATAGAAATAGGGGGACAGCGCCCCTATTTTCTCAGTTAAAAATAGGGGCGCTGTCCCCCTATTATCGGGAGAAGACGATGGCGGAAAAAGACGAGGCCAAGGAAAAGCGGAAGATCAAGACGGTCGCAAAGATGAAGGAGATCATGACGGCCTACTATATCGATGCGAAAACCGCAGGGCAGACGGGGAAGAAGGTCGCCTGGATCACGAGCGGCGGTCCGGTGGAGCCGCTGATCGCGATGGACGTGATCCCGGTCTATCCGGAGAACCACGGTGCGATGGTCGGGGCGAGCAAGATGGGGGCGGACCTCTGCGGGAAGGCGGAGGCGATGGGCTATTCGAGCGACCTCTGTTCCTATGCCCGCGCCGATATCGCCTGCGCCCCGATCAACGGCGGGCCGATCGGCGGCCTCCCGCGGCCCGACATGCTCGTTTGCTGCAACAACATCTGCGGGACCGTCCTGAAATGGTACGAGGTGCAGGCCCGGTTTTTCAAGGTGCCGCTCTTCATCCTCGACACCCCCGTCTGCCATACGGGTTTTTCCGCGGAGGCGAAACGCTACGTCAAGGGGCAGATCGACGAGTACATTGCCTTCCTGGAGAAGGCCTGCGGGAAGAGGTTCGATTATGACCGGATCAAAGAGGTCGGGCGCCTCTCCGTCCAGGGGCAGCGGCTCTGGCAGGAGATCCTCGACACGGCGATGAACCGGCCCGCGCCGATCAGCGCCTTCGACGCCTTCTTCCACCTTGCCCTGATCGTGACGCTCCGCGGGACGCAGCAGACCGTGGACTATTACAAAATGCTGCTGGCCGAGATGCAGCAGCGCGTCGCCCAGGGGATCGGCGCCGTTTCCCGCGAAAAATACCGGCTCCTCTGGGACAACCTCCCGGTCTGGTACCGGACGAAGTGGCTCTCCGAAAAGTTTGCCTCCCAGGACGCATGCCTCGTGGCGGACACCTACACCTCGGCCTGGTGCGGCGCGCTCCGGTACGTCGATGAAAACGATTTTCTCGGGTCGATGGCCGAGTGCCACGCCCGGATCTACCTGAACATCGGCGTGGACGAGATGGCTCGGCGGGTGATGGAGATGGCCGACAAATACGACGTGGACGGCATCGTCATGCACTCCAACCGGAGCTGCAAGCCCTACTCCTTCGGGCAGTACGACATCCAGCGGATCATCCGGGAGCAGAAGGGGCTGCCGACGGTCATGATCGAAGCGGACATGGTCGATGAGCGGAGCTTCTCCGAGGGCCAGATCGAAACCCGGATCGACGCCTTCATCGAGGTGCTGAAGGGTAAGAACTTGGCTATGGGTTGAGAGAGCCCGGTTTGACGGAATCGGGCATGAAATTGGAGAAGATGAAACGATGAAGATCAATGTTGTGGATGAATTTATCGCACTGGCCTCCCTGAACAGCCCTTCCCGCAGGGAGGGTCGGGTCGCCGGATATCTGGTCGAGAGGCTCCGGGAACTGGGCGTTGATGCGACCGTGGATGACTCGGCCGCGCGTTCGGGGAGCGACACGGGCAATATCATCGCCCGGATTCCGGGCAGCGCCGCCGGACCCACCATCCTGCTCTGCGCCCACATGGACACGGTCGGTCCCACGGAGGGAATGGTCCCGGTGGTCCGGGACGGCGTGGTCTACAGCAACGGCGAGACCGTTCTCGGGGCGGACGACAAAGCGGGGATTGCGATCATCCTGGCCGCTCTGTCGGGGCTGAAGGCGGACGCGATCCCCCACGGCCCGATCGAGATCCTGTTCACCGTTCAAGAGGAGGTGGGGCTTTTCGGCGCCAAATATCTGCAAGCAGATCTGAAGGCGGACTTCGGCTACATTCTTGACGGGGATGGGCCGGTGGGCAATATCATCAACCGGGCGCCTTCCAAGGTGGACCTCGATTTTGTTTTGGAAGGAAAGGCCGCCCATGCAGGGCGTCCCGATACCGGGATCAACGCCATCGTTGCCGCCTCCTCGGCCATTGCCCGTCTCCGCACCGGCCGCATCGATGCGCAGACCACCTCGAACGTCGGCGTCATCAGCGGGGGCAAAGCGCGGAACATTGTTCCCGATCGGGCGGATGTGGCCGTCGAGGTCCGGAGCACCGATTTAGAGAAGCTGGAGCGGGAAGTCCAGGCGGTCCTCGATGCCTTCAACGAAGCGGCGGCCGCCTCCGGCGCCCGCCTGACGGTCCGGCGGGAGGCCTCCTTTGAGACCTTCACCATTCCGGAAACCCACCCGGTTGTGACCAACGCCTTCCTGGCGGCACGCTCCCTGGGCATCGCACCCCGTCTCTGGACCTCCGGCGGCGGTACGGACGCCAACGTCTTCAACGTGCAAGGGTTGATCTGTGTGGGTTTAGGGGTCGGCACCGAGGATCCCCATTCGCCGAAGGAACAGATCCCCGTCGCCCAGCTCGAAGCGGGCGTACGGTTTATCGAGGCCCTGCTTGCCGAAGCGGTTTACCGGTAGTCCGCGATCACGCATCCAGGCTTCCGCCCACATCCAGTATGCGGGCAAGCCGTTTGTGCTCTTCAGGCGTGATCCACGACACGTGGAGATAGTTGGCGATGGCGTCGTCGTTCAAACCGATTCGGCGGGCCTCCTGTACGGTAACCCGAAAGGCCTCGATTTCGGTCTCTCGATCCACGTAAGCCCTGCTTCTGTCGTAAAGATTTCTCCCCTGCAGGTGTTGTTTGACATGGCACAGCTCGTGGATGATGTCCAGATACAGGAATTCGTCCGAGGCGCGACGCAGGTGCGTCAGGCCGATGGTGATGGAAGCATCGTTGTTGTCTACGTACATCTCGTAAGGTTGGTCGACCACAAACACCTTGGTGTTCGCCATGACCCGATCGATTTCTTCCGCGTCGGCAAAGATGGCGGGCAGAATACCACAGGAGCGGATATCGGCAAAAACTTCCGTCAGCCGGTATTGTCCGGGTTCAAGCCGGCGATGGATGCGAAACATATTTTTCCTCTTTCCGGCCCTGCATCTTCCTTTATGTCTGGTGACACCAGGGGGCCGGAAGATCCTTGACCGTAACCAGTCCCGGGGATGCGGCGATCACGGACGGAATGGAATTCACGAGGATCGCGGCTGTCGCCTGATCGCCGGCCACGCCCCCTTCAATCCGCAGGGTGAGGTCGGGCGTCCCGACAATTCGGATGGAATCGTGGGGATCCTCCGCCCCGATATACATCCGGAGATCCAGCGTGACGATCTTTTTTCCTTCCCGGAAGCCCTCCCCGATGTTTCGGATGCCCGCCACGTCGCCCGGTTTCAGCTCGAAATAATCCGTTTTCAGCGGCTTTTCGGCGATCACCGGTTCGACGGTCTCGCGGATGTCATCGAGAACGAAGTGCAGGCGGTCGGCGATGAGATAGAGAGATTCCCGGAGGCCGACATGGCCCATCGCCTTTTCGGCGACCTTTTCCCGGAAGAGCTCCGGCGTCATCCCCGCCCCGATCTTCCGCTGGAGAGGGTAGCGGCGCGTACCGGCGTCAACGACCCGTTCCACGTGGACCTCCCGGACCTCCTCGCAGACGCCGGTCAGGGTGAGCGGCAGGGCGTCCATGACGAAGCCGGGATTGACGCCCGTTCCCAGGACCGTAACGCCCTTTTCCCTGGCCAGCTTGTCGATTTTTGCGGCTGCTTCGGCATTTTCCGGCGTGGCGAAGAGCAGCTCCTCCGCCGAGGAGACGAGGTTCTTTCCGCCCCGAAGGATCTCTTCCACCTGCCCGACGACCCGCTTCAGCCGCGAACCGGCCGTATGGACGACCACATCGGCCTGTACCTTGGCGAACAGGCGTTCGGCGTTGTCGGTGACGTGGACGCCGATGGGCTGCACCCCCAGGATCTCCCCGAGGTCCTTGCCCACCATCTCCTTCGCGATGTCCACGGCCCCGACGATCTCCATGTCCGGTTTCGTGAGGACCAACTTTGCGGTCGCCAGGCCGATGGGGCCGAGGCCATAATGAATCACCCTGATTTTTTTAGTTTTCACTGTACACCTCCCATTTGACTTTGGAGACGTCTTTGCCGCCTCCCAGTATCCGTTTCTTCCTCGCCCGCTGGAGAAGGAATACCGCCAGGAGGAGGAAAGCGCCGATGAAGTCCGTGTAGGTTTCGGGGATGATCAGGAATGCCGCGGCGATCCCCGTCATGATCCTCTCCGGAATCGTGGAATGGTACTTCAGATAGCCGATCATCGTCGCCCCGAGGGCGATGACGCCCAGGATGCAGGTGATCAGTACCTGGATGAACCACACGAAGTTGAAGGGGGTCGTCCCGTCCAGGATCGTGGGATACCAGAGGATGATCGGCGCCGTCACGAAAACATAGGGAATCATGAAGCCCGCCGAAGAAAGTTTGAAGGCGGTGAGTCCCGTCCGGAAGGGGTCCGCCCCCGAGATGCCCGAGGCGGCGTAGGCGGCCAGCGCCACCGGTGGCGTAACGTCGGCCAGGACGGCGAAATAAAGGACGAACATGTGCGAGACGAGCGGGTGGATTCCGAACTGCATCAGCGCCGGTGCGGCGATCATCGAGGCGACGATGTACTGGGCTGTCGTGGGGATCCCCATCCCGAGGATGAAGCAGGCGATCATCGTGAAGAAGAGGGTGAAGAAGAGCGTCATTCCGTTCATGGTCAGAAGGTGCAGCAGATCGAGGCTGAGCAGCGCGGAGGCCGCCCCCTGGGCCAGGTTGATGACCGTGGCGGCGAACTTGAGACCGAGACCCGTCAGCGTCGTCCCGCCGACAATGAAACCCACGCAGGCGCAGGCGGCGCCGATCGCGATCGCGTTCTTCGTCCCCCATTCCAGGGCGCTCAGGATCTCGGGGACCCGCATCTTGCTCCCCTTGTAGAAGACCCCGACGCCGATGATCGCCATGTTCGTCCAGAAGGAGGAAAGATAGGGCCCTACGCCGTAGAGGAGCTGAACGGCGAGAAAGGCCGAGATGACGAGGGAGGCGATCCAGGCGATCCGGTGGCTGTACCGGAAGGTGACGACCAGGCCGGCGATGAAGACGCCCCCCCAGAGGAGGACGACCGGCGGCGTATAGGCCAGCGGGTTGATCTCGAAGAGGATGCCCGGGATCGACAGGAGGATGGGGATCAGAAAGCAGATCGTCCGCAGGTGGATCTGGCCCATGGAAACCGAGAGGATGATTCCCCAGAAGGCCGCAAGAAAGGGGCTCCGTCCCGAGATGAGCAGATAGACGATGATGATGAGCGGCGTAACCAGGAGTCCGCGCTCCTTCAGGACCGTGGAAATCCGGGGGAGCATCTCCCGGGGGAGGCCTAACAGGCCGGTCTTGAGCGCCTCGAGGTGGACCATCCAGCCCACGGCGAAGTAGTACAGAAGCGCCGGAATAATGGCGCAGGTGGCGATCTTGATGTAGGGGATCCCCAGGAAGTCCGCCATGATGAAGGCCGCCGCCCCCATGACCGGCGGCATGATTTGACCGCCCGTGGATGCGGTCGCCTCGACCGCCCCGGCAAAGACCGGCCGGTAGCCCACCTTCTTCATGAGCGGGATCGTGAAGGAGCCGGTCGTGACCGTGTTGGCGACGGAACTCCCGCTGATCGAGCCGAACAGGCCGCTGGAGACCACGGCCACCTTGGCCGGGCCGCCGGCCGTCCCGCCGGTGACCGCCATCGCCAGGTCCATGAAGAGCTGTCCGAGGCCCGTCCGGGAGATGAACAGGCCGAACAGGACGAAGTGGAAGACGAAGGTGGCGACGACGCCGAGCGGGATGCCGTAGATCCCCTCCGTGCCCAGGTACATGTAGTCGATGATCCGCGAGACGGAGTAGCCGCGGTGGGCGAAGAGCGTCAGCCCCGGGATCTTCAGGAAGTAGGGGCCGAGATAGCAGTTGACGAGGACCAGTGTGGCGATGAAGGGCAGCGGCGCCCCGATGCTCCGCCTTGCCCCCTCGAGGACGAAGAGGATGGCCGCCGCCCCGATGAGCAGATCGGCCTCCACCGGGCTTCCCGCCCGAAGACCGATGTTGTGGAATTCCAGGAATATATAAATAGAGACCAGGGAGGCCATCAGCGCGAAGAAGACGTCGAAATAGGGGATGTTGTCCTGGTTGTACCGGACGGTCCGGCTGCCGAAAAGCGTCCGGACGTTATTGATCCATTGCAGGACGAAGAGGAAGAGGATGCTGAGAAAGATCCCCAGCAGGAAGAATCCCCAGAAGACGAGGGAGGGGTTCAGGTCTTTGAACCAGGTCAGAAAATGGAGATCGGAGAATTCGAGATAGAAGGTGTAGACCAGCGCCAGGATCATCGCTGTAAAGATCGGGAAATCAAGATATAAGGCGATTTGTTCCGAAAGGAATTCCCGCCGCTTGAAATAGAAGAGCAGACCGAAGGAGATCAGCGCAAGGATCGATACCGTTGCGGGGACGAGATGGAAAAGCTCCCGGCACATGGTTGTGAGAATGGCGCTGCCGATTGCGGCGTAGATCAGATCGTAGATCAGGGATTTCTTTCCTTCGGTCTTTTCTTTTCTCATCGTGTAGAGGAAAAAGACGAGGGGAAGGACGAAGGCCAGGTGAAAGGCCCGGTGCCGCCACTCCTGAAGAACGCCGAATCCCGCCGTATAGATGTGGAAGATCGATAGGATCAGGGTCATCGCGTACATCAGCTTCAGCGCGATTCCCGAAAGTCTTCGGAACCGGAGTTCGGGATCGTATTTGGCGATCTCGTCGATATCCTCGACCACATGCCCCGTCACGGGGGTGGCGTCTTTCAGCGTTTCCGGCGCATCGTTCATCTCATCTCCTCAGCGTGCGATTGAAAAAAGAATGCATTTTCGTGGATGCCAGTTCGAACAGGGTGATTTTGCGGATGCGGAGTCGAAGCAGGGTGTCCCCCGCCAGGTCCGGGAGGCGGATCTTCCGGTTGTCGAACTCCAGGGTATTGTCATAAGACCGTTTCACCCATATCTCGATGGCGGGGATGATCCTCTGCATGTTGGAAATGCGGGAGGCTTTTTCCCCGCGGGTAAACCGTTCGCCGACGCCCAGCACCGAGGGCAGGCCGGTATTGGATGATCCGAAGACCGTCTCGTCGAGGATGAGGCGGTACCCCCCGTCGATCCGGAAATAATCCCATACCTGGCAAAGCTCGACGGAGTGCCGGTACATCAGGGAAAAACGGTCGCCGGACTCAAGGGAACGGACAAAAACGACCCTCTCCTTCCGCGGCTCCTCGATCTGCAGCACATGCACCGGAAACAGGCCCGCGACCAGGGCAAGCGCCGCAAAGAGAAGCAGAAAGACATTGCGCTTTTTCATAGAAACCGGGCGCCGCAAAGCGTGCGCCCGGTTCTCTCCTTGCCGGCAATCGATTCTATTTGATGAGGCCAATTTCCTTGTAATATTTGGCCGCACCCGGGTGAAGCGGAATGGCCATCCCGCTCAGGGCGGTCTTGAGCTGTACGTCCTTCCCCTTGGCATGGACCTTGGCCATCACATCGGCGCCGCTCAGCCCGTCCTTGCCCTTCTCCCAGAGGGCCCTGGTCAGCTTGTAGACCAGATCCGCTGGAACCTGCTCGTCCACCACCCACTGGGCCATGGTGGTGATCGTGGGCACGTCGGCGGTCATCCCCTTGTAGGTTCCTTTCGGAATGACGACCTTGCTGTAGAAGGAGTGCATCTTCGTAATCTTTGCGATCATATCCTCCTCGATGGGGACGAGGACGATGTCGGTGGACATCGCGAGTTCGGTGATCGCCGCCGTCGGCCAGCCGGCGGTGGTGAAGGTTATGTCCGCCTGCTTGTCCTGCAGGCGCTGGGCTGCCCCGGAGAACCCGAGCCAATCCACACCGGCAAAGTCCTTGTAGGTCAGCCCCAGGCCCGTGAGGATGTTCAGCGTATCCACCTCGGTGCCGCTCCCCCGGTCGCCCGGGATCAGCTTCTTTCCCTTGATGTCCTTCAGGCTCTTGATTCCCGAATCGGCCCGGGCGACGATCTGGATCGTCTCCGGATAGAGAGAGGCGATACCCCGGAGATTTTTCACCGGTTTCCCCGCAAACTGATCCTTGCCCTCATAGGCGCTGAAGGCCACATTGTTCTGGACGAAGGCCGACTCGATCTGATGATCCTTGATCAGGTTGCAGTTCGCCACCGAGGCGCTGCCCGCCTGGCCGGTGACCACGACCTCGGGAACCCTCTCCGTCAGGGCCTGGGCCAGGAGCCCTCCCAGCGGATAGTAGAGTCCGCCCGTGCCTCCCGTTGTGATGGCGAAAAATTTCTTGTCCGCGGCGCAGGCCGGTCCCGCAACCAGGACGGCCATAGCCATGATTGCTGCCGCAACGATGATAACATTTCGTTTTCTAAGCATATTTATCCTCCTCGTTTAAAAGATTTGCAAAACCCGGTCTCATGCGGCCGGCGCCTTGCTTGAATGACGGTGGACCTTCTCCTGCCCGGTCATCTTGAATGACTTTCCGGACGGGGTTGGAAAAAAGTGCGTATGTTTTGAAACGACGGAGCGGTTTTTTCTCCTGCGGTTATGAGAGAAGTTGAATCTTGGGATCAAGACGTGCCACCGCTGCGACAATGGAGAAAACGCGCAGGAAGCAGGCAAATGCGATACGATGTTGTCCTGGCCATGGAATTTAGATGATTTTTCGGATCTTGTCAACGACATTAATTTTTCTTAAAAACCCACTCCTCGCCGGCTATCGATGCCTGCAGGACGCAAAAGCGGCCGGCGTCACTTCTCCCCGGCTGCGGAAGGACGGGGAGGGTGACCCCGCTATTGGCTCTGGAAGAATTTATCGAAGAAATTCTGCCGATTTTTCGGGACAAAAACGGCGCCGTCGTAGTCCACGATCAGCTTTCCGTCGAGATGGTCGATCTCGTGCTGGACGACGCGGGCGGAAAAATCGAGATAGCGCTTGCTGACCTTCCGGCCCTCCGCATCCAGGGCCCGGATCTTGATCTCCGGGTAGCGGCTGATCTCCACGCGGATCTCCGGGCAGGAGAGGCAGCCCTCGTCCGTCACGACCGGTTCCCCCCGCGCCTGGGTGATCCTCGGGTTGACGAGGATCTCGTAATTCTCTTTCCGGTCCGCAGGGTCCTTGTCGTCAAAGTTCCGGGTCCGGAAGGCGATGATCCTCCGGCTGATGCCGATCTGCGGTGCGGCGAGCCCTGCGGCGTCTTCCCGCTCCAGAAAGGCGCCCCGGAGTGCGCGGATCGCCTTGACCGTTTCCGCGTCGAAGGGGACCGGCGCCTCTTTGCACGGGGTCCGCAGGATGCGGGTCTCTTCCTCGTTAAGCTGCTCCTCGTTCCAGAGGGTTAATACTTTGTGGCGGGGCATCCCTAATCTTTCCTTCCGATGAAGAACAAAAACGGTCTTGACCGATGGTATCCGCGACGGTTTCGGCGCTATCGTATAACATCACCGGATCGGTATTTCAAGGTATTCTCCAATTCGGTCCTTGCAGAATCCGGGAATGTCTGTTAGTTTTCAGCCGACTTCAAGCTTTGGGGGTGAACGCCAACAAAAGTTTGCCATCCCGTAACGACGGCCCCGAGACGGACGGATGCAGAAACATCTTTATTAAAGAGAGCACGAAGTGATCCATTCCATCATTGCGGCAAAGGCGCGGCAGGAATTCTCCCGGGCAATGCGCTTCGAGGGGGGGGGCGTTCCCCATCTCTCTCCCCCCGACGATCCGCGGCCCCGTCTCCTCTACCTTCACATCCCGTTCTGCGAGAGACTCTGTCCCTACTGCTCCTTCAACCGCTTCGTCTTTGAGGAAAATCTCTGCCGCGACTATTTCCGGGCGCTTCGGAAGGAGCTGCTCTTCTACCGCGACCTCGGGTATGATTTCGGAGGGATCTACGTGGGCGGCGGGACGCCGACGGTCCTGATCGACGAGCTCACGGAGACGATCGCGCTGGCGCGGGCCTCCTTCCAGATCCGGGAGCTGTCGGTCGAAACGAACCCGAACCACCTGACGGAGGATCGCCTGACGGCCCTCCAGCGGGCGGGCGTCAACCGGCTTTCCGTCGGCGTCCAGAGCTTCGACGACGGCCTGCTCCGCAAGATGGACCGGTATGACAAGTACGGGAGCGGGGCGGAGATCGCGGAGAGAATCCGAAACACCCTCGGGCGGTTCGGGACGCTGAATGCCGACATGATCTTCAATTTCCCGACGCAGACCGAGGCGATGCTCGACCGCGATCTGGACACGCTGCTTAAAGTCGGCGTGGATCAGGTGACCTGGTACCCGCTGATGGTCTCCGATTCGACGCGGAAGAAGGTGATGGAGACCCTGGGGCGCGTGGACGACCGTCAGGAGGAGCGGTTCTATCACCAGATTGTCGGGCGTCTCGTCCCCGCGTACCGCTTTTCGTCGGCCTGGTGCTTCTCGCGGGAGAAGGCGATGATCGACGAGTACATCGTCGATTACGACGAGTATGCGGGGCTCGGCAGCGGTTCGATCGGCTACCTGAACGGCGTCTGCTACGCGAACACCTTCGACATCCGGACCTACATCGCCCAGATCGACCGGGGAGAACTTCCGCTCGCCGCCTCCCGCCTCTTTTCCGTCCGGGACCGGATCCGCTATGATTTTCTGATGAAATTCTTCGGAACCCGCCTGAATGTGCCCGCTCTCCGGAAGAAGTATGGGGGCGCCTTCCTCCGCCTCCTGCCGGACCTCCTCGCCTTTTCGCTGATCGGGGCGCTGGCGTGGCGGCCGCCGGAGATCGTCCTGACGAAGCGGGGCCGGTATGCCTGGGTCATCCTGATGCGGGAGTTCTTCACCGCGGTCAACAACTTCCGCGACTACTGCCGGGAACGGCCGGCGGTGTGAGAAAATGGAGGCGAAGAAAAATGAAGAGTGATATCGAGAAATATACATACCGG
>CAKKRN010000252.1 GCA_919902745.1 Syntrophaceae bacterium
CGCCTTTCTGATCGGCGAGACGCTCATTGCGGCCCCGGAGATCGGGCCGAAACTGAAGGAGCTCCTGGGGCGATGACTGCATCACACAAAGTCGTCATTCCAGCGTAGGCGGGAATCCAGAGAGTATGTAAATAAATAAAAATACTGGATTCCCGTTTTCACGGGAATGACAGAAAAGTGGATCCTTGAACTTTTTGCGAGAACCTCAGCCATGACGGAGATCAAGATCTGCGGGATTACGCGAATCGATGATGCCCTCTGCGCCGCCGCCTGCGGGGCGGACGCGATCGGTTTTATCTTCCACCCGCCGAGTCCCCGGTTTATCGCCGCTAAAATGGCGAAGGAGATCATCGCAGCGCTGCCGGCGGGAATCGCCACGGTCGGCGTCTTCGTCAACCGGGAGGCGGAAGAGGTGGCGCAGACGGTCGAGGATTGCGGCCTCGACCTGATCCAGCTCCACGGCGACGAATCGCCGGAATACTGCCGCCGGTTCCCACCGGAGCGGGTCATCAAGGCCGTCTTTCTCCGATGTGTCGAAGAACTGATAGCACTCGACGCCTACGATGTCCTTGCCTTCCTGGCCGACTTCCGGGAGGGGGGCCGTTACGGTGGAACGGGGAAGCGGGCCGACTGGACGCTCGCCGCAAGGCTCGGGAAGACTCACCCCTTGATCCTTGCCGGCGGTCTCTGCATCGAGAACATCGGCGAGGCGCTGGCGGCCGTCGCCCCCGGGGCCGTCGACATCAACAGCGGCTGCGAGAGGACGCCGGGAATCAAGGATCACGACCGCCTGCAACGGATCGTCGGGATGATCCGCGGATCCTGTCTCTCCGGGCCAAGGGTCATCTTCGGGAAGGAAATCTGAAATCATGAAAGAGACACAGCCTGACAGAAACGGCCATTTCGGGATCTTCGGGGGACGCTATGCGGCGGAGACGCTGATGCCCGCCCTGCTGGAGCTGGAGGCGGCCTATCGCACGGCCCGCCGGGATCCTGCCTTCAAGAAGGAGTTCGCCTTTTATCTCCGTGAGTACGGGGGGAGGGAGACACCGCTTTATGAGGCGCGGAGGCTTACCGAAGCCCTCGGCGGCGCGAAGATCTACCTGAAGCGCGAGGACATGAACCACACCGGCTCGCACAAGATCAACAACACCCTGGGGCAGGTTCTCCTTGCCCGGCGGATGGGAAAGAAAAAGGTGATCGCCGAGACCGGGGCGGG
>CAKKRN010000253.1 GCA_919902745.1 Syntrophaceae bacterium
GCGGGACATCCGCGAACTGGGACGCCCCCATCACGATGAACAGCGGGGTCCCTAACAGGATCATGGCGGCCAGGAAACCCTGGATCCGGCTCCGGAGAAACGCCAGCGCGCACAGCAGAAGGCCGAGGGTGAGGAGGGTGAAGAGCAGCGCGAAGGCGGCCGGGATGTAGATGCTGTCATTTCCGATGTATTTCCAGCCGCGGACGATGGAGAGCGGGAGCAGCAGGGGATAGTCCCAGTGGCTCCAGTCCATCCCGCCGGCAAAGACCTCGCGCCAGTCCTCGCCGCTCCGGTAGAGGAAGCGGGCGTGCATGTTCCAGATCAGCCATGCGTCCCATTTGCCGTGGGGCTCCTTCAGGAAGGCGAAGAGAAAAGAGCCGAGAAAGGCGAGGAGTTCGATGGAAAAGAGGACGGCGATCACGGTCTCTAATTTCGATCCCGTTCCGGGAAGAGCGGCCTTGCGGTCGGGGAGCTGCGATTCCACCGGACGTTCCGCCTCCCGACGGCCCCGCTTCATCAAAACGTAACCGATCAGGCCGAGCAGCAGGCAGGCGGCGAGGTCGATCAGCGGGATGTATCCCGAAAGCCCGGCCGGAAGGGAGACAAAATAGAGGCACGCGCTCAGGCCGATCCCGAGACCGCCGCCTGCGAAGAGCCGGAGCGGCAGGCCTTGGAGGTCGTTTTTCGGGGAAGGGAGAAAGATGAAGGTCAACAGGACGCCGCTGATCAGGGAAAGAAGAAGGGATGCTAAGGAAGAAAACGATCATGGCTTCCGGTCCTTGCGGTAGAGGATGAGACCGTCTCCGAGATCCCGGAGCGGAACCAGGCCGTTCTTCTCCAGAAAACCGGGCGCGGGCGGACCGTCGATAAAATTGCCGACGACGAGCGGGAGCTCCGGGCTGTTCCGGACGATCCGCGGGGCCAGCGTGTATTGCGTCAGGACGTACTGGGCTAAAAATTCCACATTGGTAAAGGTTTTTTCCGCGGCGAAGATCTCCCCGTTTTCCACGGTGGTCACATAGCCGACGGCGCCGGATGGTGGCAGCAACGGCCTGATCTGCGCAATTCGCGCCTCGTGGATCGTGACCGGGTCCGTCTCCGGGATCCCGGGGTAGAGGCGGAT
>CAKKRN010000254.1 GCA_919902745.1 Syntrophaceae bacterium
ATCCTGATCGACCCCGCATCGAGTCGGGAAAGGCTGCTCCGTCTCCGCGCCGAAGAGGAGATCAAGATGGTCTGGCTCAGCCACTGGCACGAGGACCATTTCATGCATCTGGACCTCTTCGACGACCTTCCTCTCTGGGTCTCTTTGCTGGATGCGCCGCCGCTTGCCGATCTGGAAGTTCTGATGAAGTGGTATGGACTCAATGAGGAGGAGAAGCGGGTCTGGGGCCCCCTGCTCTTAGAGCAATTTCATTTCCGGCCGCGAAAACCGGCCCGTTACCTCGTGGACGGCGAGATCGTCCGCCTGGGCGAGCTCTCCGTGAAGGTGATCGCGACCCCGGGTCATACCCCCGGCCACCTCTCCTTCTTCTTTCGGGAGGCGTCCGTACTTTTCGTCGGGGACTACGATCTTACCCGTTTCGGACCCTGGTACGGGGACCTCTTTTCCGACATCGATGAGTCGCGCGCCTCCATCGAACGTCTCCAGAAAATTCCGGCCCATGTTGTTCTGACCGGCCATGAAACCGGCGTCTTCCATGACCCTCCTCTGGAACTCTGGCGGCAGTACGGTTCGGTGATCGCGGAAAGGGAGAAAAAACTGCTGACGCTGCTGGAAAAACCAAGAACGCTGGAAGAGATCGTGGCCGCTTGCATCATCTACGGGAGACCGCGGGAGCCGAAGGCGTTTTTCACCTTCGGGGAGCGGGTCCTCATGACCAAGCACCTGGAACACCTTCAGAAACGGGGGATGGTCCTTTTGAGTAACGGCCTTTACCACAGACTTGAGACGGGGTCAGGGGCTATGGCGTAAAGCCGATCTCGCGGGCGTAGGCGAACTGCCGCTGCCAGGGGATGTGGGCATGGGCGCGGTCGAACGGTTCCGCACCGATCCGGCGGATGGACGCCTCATCGACGGAAACCGGATGGCTGCCAGCGATGAAACCGGCATCCTCCGCAATCACCGGATGGTTCCCGGGCAGGCAGTCGCACTCGGTTACGATCCGGATCAGTGCGTTGACGATGACCGTTTTCGGACCGATGACCCTCCAGATCGCCGCCGCCGTCTCCACCAGCTTCTCCTGGAAGACCGTGATGTCCGTATCCCATATAACCTTGAGGGCCGACTGCGGGCAGAGGGCAATGCACTGGGCGCAGCCGATGCATGCATTCAGGTCATAAACCGGATCCCCATCCGGCGGCAGTGCGGCGGCGCCGGCGGGACATACCTCAACGCACAGCCCGCACCGGATGCAGCGCTTCCGGCTCAAAACGGGATGGGCGTCCGCATGCATCCGCTGTTTCTGGGCGCGGGAGGCCATCCCCATGGAAATATTCTTGATGGCCCCGCCGAATGAAGACCCCATGTGCCCCTTGAAGTGGGAAAAGATGACGAAAGCGTCCGCCTTCCGGAGAATCGACGCCGCCTGGACCGAAGGAAAATGGCGACCGCCGCCCGGGATTTCAACGACATCCCGCCCGTCCATCCCGTCGCCGATCCGGACGGGACAGCCGAGATATTCCTCCGTGAAGCCGTGCTCCGCGGCGGTCTTCAGGCTCTCTTCTCCGCTGCGCCTTCCCCCCGAATAGAGGACGGTGGTGTCAAAAACGAAAGGCCGGACGCCCAATTCCGTGAGCCAACGAACGATCTCGCGCGCGTACCGGGGGTGCAGAAAACCCTCATTGCCCCGTTCCCCCCAGTGGATCTTGATCCCGACGCTCTCCCCGACGGTAAAGGGGGGGGAAAGGTCCTGCAGCAGACCGCGGAGGGATTCGGCGGAATTGCCGGGAATATGAAGAATATCAGCCATTGGCATTCCCGATTCGCCTTATCTCACGGTTCACCAATCATTAATTTGGTTAATCAGCGTCCCGCGAATTCCAGTTCGACCTTTCCGATCACGCTGGCGAAAACCAGTTTCAGGGGACCGTCGACCCCGCCGATTTTCTCCAACGGCGGGAAGCGAAGCCAATAGCAAATGCCGTAATAAGGTTTGATGTAAGTAAAAAAACCCGTCACAACCGGCGTGACCGGATCGACCCGTCTCACCTCGACGGGCGTGATCTTCTCCCCCTTGGCGTTCACAAGAAAGATGGACCAGATCGATCCGCGTCGATCAAAGTCATTCTCCGTCCTGTCCGGAATATAGGCATAAAAGATGAATTCGGTGAATTCGGATGCGGCCCGCATCGCTTCGTGATTTTTCCGCTCGTCGCCGCTGAGCTGGTATATCCTTGCGTATTCCTGAAGATAGGCCCTGTTGAATTCCGGACTTCGCAGGGTTGCACTGATATGGGCCTGCGTGTCGAACTGAGAATAGATGATCTTTTCACGTGTCCACCGCCCGAGGGCCTGAAGATACTCCTCCGACATCCCCTTATCTTTTACGATATCCAGATAACCATCGAGATGGCTGCATGCAGCGACACCGATCAGGCAAAACGCACCGATAACGAGATTCATCCATCGTTTCATCGTTTCTCTCCAAAGACCCGGTTGAAGATAAAGTCGATCTGTTTGAGGAAATTTCCGACCTGAAATACCCCCTCAAGATCATCCATATTCAGTCGCGACATCACCTCGTCGTCCTGCTGCAGCAGCTCCCTGAATTCAAGTCCCTCCTGCCAGGATCTCATCGCGTTTTTCTGGACGATCGCGTACGCCCCTTCCCTGGAGATCCCTTTTTCGATCAGTTTCAGCAGGACCATCTGCGAAAAGACGACGCCCTTCGTCATCTGGATATTGGCAAGCATCCTCTCGGGATAGACAACGAGCTGATCGATCAGACCGGTGAAGCGGCCGAGCATGAAATCGAGGAGAATCGTCGCATCGGGCCCGATGACCCTCTCGACGGAGGAGTGGCTGATGTCCCGTTCGTGCCAGAGGGCGACATCTTCGAGGGCGGCGACGGCATAGGAACGCATCAGACGGGAGAGACCGGAGAGGTTCTCCGAAAGGACGGGATTCCGCTTGTGCGGCATCGCGGAGGATCCCTTCTGCCCCGGTGAGAAATACTCCTCCGCCTCGCGGACTTCGGTCCTCTGAAGCAGCCGGATCTCCTGGGAAAACTTGTCGATCGAGGAAGCGATGATCGCCAGCGTCGCAAAGTATTCGGCGTGGCGGTCCCGCTGGACGATCTGGGAGGATGCGGGCGCGGGCTTCAGCCCCAGCTTTGCACAGACGTATTCCTCGATTGCGGGATCAATGAAGGAGAATGTCCCCACGGCGCCGGAGAGTTTTCCCGTGCTGATTGTCTCCCTTGCCCGGGCCATTCTCTCCCGGTTCCGTTCCATTTCACCATACCAGAGGGCCATCTTTAGTCCAAAAGTGATCGGTTCCGCATGGATTCCGTGCGACCTTCCGATCATGAGCGTATCCTTGTGGGTGAACGCCTTTTTCTTGATTGCGGCCAGCAGAAGATCCAGGTCCTCGATCAGGATATCGGCCGCCTCCCGGAGCAGAAGCCCCAGCGAGGTATCCAGGATATCGGAGGAGGTCAGCCCCCGATGAATGAAACGGCCGTCCTCCCCGACCTTCTCCGTCACGGAGGTGAGAAAGGCGATCACATCGTGCTTCGTCGTCTTCTCGATCTCATCGATTCGGTCCACGTCGAATCCGGCCCGTTCGCGGATATTCCTCATCGAGGCCTCCGGGATTTCCCCCCGCTCCGCCATGGCCTCACAGGCCAGGATCTCGATATCCAGCCAACGCCGGTACCGGTTCTCCGGACTCCAGATCGCCTCCATCTTCGCTCGCGAATATCGCTGTATCAACCTTCTCCTCCTGTTTCGATCCACGTTAACCGGCGAGCCGGATACCCATTTCGGATCGACGCGCCAAAAAGCAACTAAAAAACATCCTGAATCGCAGGTAATTTATTATGAGTCGGCATCGGAGTCAAGGAATTTGCGCGCTTTCAAATATCCAGGTTGAATTCTGCGCTGCGACATGTTAGATAATCACCGTCAATGATTGTTGATGGAGTTCTGACCGGGAGATGGGGATAGAAAATGAAAAAATCATGCAGATGGGTCGTTGGCATCTTGTTTCTGCTCGTTTCGCTTCAGCCCCTCTGGGCCAAGGATAAATACACCGTTGCCGTTCTGCCCTTTTCCGTCCACAGTGCGGAAAATATCGATTACGTGCGGCAGGGCATTGGAGATATGCTTGCATCACGGATCTCCGTCAGCGAGAAACTGGAGGTCATCGGCAGAGATTCGCTCTTCGATGTCCTGAATGAACCCGCGGGGAAGGAATTTACGCCGACCGATGTCCATGCCGTGGGGAAAAAAGTGAACGCGGATTTCGTAGTCTGGGGCAGCATCACGAAGATCGGCAGCAGTCTGAGCATTGACGGCAAGATGCTCGATATCGCCGCCAACAAGTCGGCCTTGAATATCACCGCCCAATGTCCTACCATGGATGATGTGATCCCGAAAATCA
The DNA here is from genome assembly GCA_919902745.1 of Syntrophaceae bacterium. Classification (GTDB taxonomy): domain Bacteria; phylum Desulfobacterota; class Syntrophia; order Syntrophales; family UBA5619; genus UBA5619. Next base: position 4,441 of record CAKKRN010000254.1, read on the forward strand.
ACGATTTTGCCCAACGGATCACCGCCCACATCCTCGGCGCTTCGCCCCAGACCATTGCGGCGCTGCCGGCCGCAAAGGAGGTGATCGTTTCCCGCCCGCCTTCCCCCCAGGCGGCGCGCGAAGCGGAGATCATCTCCGGGATGGGGGGCGGCCGCAAAGGCACCTTCACCTCATCCGTCAATCCGGACTTCATCAACGCCGCCCAGCCGTTGAACCGGAAGACCTTCTGGAAGAGTCAGCAATTTTCCAATGAGTTCCGGGGAATGGACATTGGGGATGTCAACGGGGACGGCCTCAACGAGACCGTCATGATCGATCCGCACAATGTGTTCATCTACCAGAAAAAAGGAAATGAATTCAAGCTGATTCAGCAGATTCCCGGAAAGTCCTATGACTATTATGTAAGCCTTGATGTCGCCGATATCAACGGGAACGGCATCAAGGAGATCATCGTCTCCAGCTATACCGGCCAGCAGGTCGATTCCTTTATACTGGAATTCCGGAACGGAAAATTCCAGACGATCGCCTCCGATCTCCCCTGGTTCATGCGGGCCATCGACAACGGCTCGGGGATACCCCTTCTGCTCGGTCAGAGACGGGGCATCGTCATGCCCTTCGACACCCCGATTTATGAAATTGTCTGGAAGAACGGCGCGTATGCGGAAGGTCAGAAGATGAGGATTCCGCAGGGCCTCTCCGTCTACGGTCTGACCCTGGACAAGCTGGGTTCAAGCGGCGCCGAAAAAATCATTTCCATCAACAGCGACGATTATCTCTGCGTCTTTGAACAGACGGACAAACCCCTTTCCAAGGTCGCTATCTTCGGCGGCAGCAATGAATTCCTCTGGAAAAGCGATGAGCAGTTCGGCGGGAGCAATACCTATATCGAACCGATGAACCGCGGCGGCTTCAGTGAAAACAAGTCCGAAGATGCCGATGTGATCCACTACATCAACCTGAGGATCGTGACGTATGATACGAACAGGGACGGCAAGCGGGAGATCATTCTTGTGAAAAATCTCTCTTCCGCCTCCCGCATGTTCCAGCGTCTTAAACTCTTCACCGCCGCGGAGGTTTACAATCTGGAATGGGAAGGCATGGGGATGGTGGAGAACTGGCGGACAAAGAAGATAAGCGGCTACGTTGCGGATTACCAGTTCAAGGATATCGACAATGACGGGGAAAACGAGGTCGTTCTCGCGCTGGTTCTCTCCGTGGGCGGGTCCATCAAGGACCGAAGTGTGATCGTCACCTACTCTCTGAAAAGCGAATAGAAGGGATTGACAATTCACGAAAACTGTTATAGGGGTTCGCGCCTTGATAAAAAACGGGTTCCCGCGAACGGAAATTCATGTTCGCCCTTATCGAGAGGCGCTCTGGATGATCAGGCGGTGTAGCTCAGCCGGTTAGAGCATACGGCTCATATCCGTAGTGTCCGGGGTTCGATTCCCTGCACCGCCACCA
>CAKKRN010000255.1 GCA_919902745.1 Syntrophaceae bacterium
TCATGACGCACCATTTGTTTCGGTGCGTTACGCTTCGCTAACGCACCCTACGACTCAGTCCTCAGCACTCAGTACTCAGCACTATTCCATTACTTTGGCATCGATTTGGACAACACCACGGCGTAATCATCCGGACCGATTGTGTAATCGCCCGCCGGGTTCACGACGATCCGCGCTTCATCCTTTTCGTAGTAGAAATCCTTTTTGGTCTCCCGGATCTTTTCCCGGATAAATTTGTCGATCACGGAGGTGTTGTCGGAAAGAAGATCCTCCAACTTCATCGCCTTCTTATCCTTCAGAAACCCGATCAGGATGGCATGCTGTTTCTCCCGGTAGTGGGTGGAGAGCTCCCGGAAACTCCTCCCGATGAACGTTTTCGGAATCTCAACGCGCCAGAATTTGTTGGTATCCCCCAAGGAAAGCATCCCGGAGATCAGGCGGGGCAGCCCTGGGGATTTGACCGCCGTTGCGAGGAGGGAACCGATATGCTCCCCGCGGACGATGATCTCTTCCACATTGGCCCGTTTCAGATGCTGCCGATTTTCGCCATCCAACAGTTCCGCGATCGTTTTGACCTGAGGTGCGAGATATTTGATCGTAAGCGCCGTCAGCGCCGTCCTTTCATCCGTTCTCTCCAGGGAGTGCCCGCCGGAAACATCGGCCATGATCACCGCAAATCGGGCGCCGGCGATGTTGGCCCGCAGAAGGACATCCTCCCGGACGTAATCGCCCCGGAGAAATTTCAGGTTGAATTTTTTATACTTCAGACGGAAGGATTCGATTTCATCCACGGAGAGCTCGTTGATCATAACGATCGGCGCATCCCCCGTCAACCCGTAGGTGGTCAGCCCGGCCAGCACCTCCTCGGTATGCTGGTTCCAGCCGCAGATGATCAGATGATCCTTGACCTTGACTGTTTCCAACCCTTTGTCCTCCATTATCTTTTTCTCCACGAAGATGGAAGCGATGGTGGCGGTCAAGAGGGACATCATGCCGACGCCAAAAAACATCAGCACAAATCCGACGATCCTTCCGCCGACGGAAATGGGGAACCGATCTCCGTAGCCGACCGTGGCGACGGTCACCACAGCCCACCAGATACCGTCCCAGACGGAATGGATGTTCGAATCGACCGCCTGCTGTTCAAAATAATGGACGCCGACGGAGCTGAGGAGGATGACGTTGAGCGTCATGATCACAATCAGAACGGAGCGCTGCCTGACCAACCCCGTTAAGAACTTGAGACGCTTCATCAGCGAAAACATAGGTCAGGCTCCCCATACGGTCGCGCCAAGCCGACATTACCCATCCCGAACGGTAGACTCACC
>CAKKRN010000256.1 GCA_919902745.1 Syntrophaceae bacterium
ATTACAGGACCATAATCGCGGCGGGATGCCGTCGGAACTTTTCGTAGAAACCGACGCGGACGGATTCGCTCTCGACCGTCATCTCAACACTCAGGCAGTGGTAGGCGCCGCCTTTGCTGCTTCGGGAAGGGGTGACAGCGTAGTTCCGCCCTGACAGGACCTCCGCGACAGCGCTGTGGAGAAGGCTCAGGTCGCGGCCGATCACCTTGTAGACCCAGCGGCAGGGGTAGGCAATCTCCGGTTTGCATTCATCTTCGTTCATGAAGCGTTCTTTGTAACGTCTCCGGAATTCAGGAAGCGATCGATCTGACGAACGGTCTCCGCGATCCTTTGGGCGGCTGCCTCCTCCCGATCCCGTTCTCCACTTTTTAGAAAGAAGGGGATCACCGCCAGCGATGTCTGAAAGATCTCCTGAAGGAATGCGGCCGTTTCTTTCTGCCTGGCCTCAACCTTAGCCCGTTCCCCATAGCTGTCCCCCTGATCCTCGTTGAACCCGAAATCGTCGATGATCAGGACCGACCGGATCGCCGTGATCGCGAGCTGCAACTGGACGGTTTCCCAGAATCGACGATCCGCCTTCCAGAAACCGATATCCGCGGAATTGGCGATGAAAAGGGGGGATAGCTGTCCGAAAGGCGGTCTTCTTCTGTTCCCTGCCGGGAAGCGAGGCTCAGCCTCTTCTCCAGCTTTCCGTGCCGGGATGTTCCAGGAGTGGAGATTATGGATAATGGTTTCGGTGGCCTCGGCGTAATGGTCGGTGGCAATGACGACGCACGCACCGGGATTGCCGGCCAGATTTTCCAGCATGGGACGCCAGAGGGGATCGATCCGCGAATGGGCAAGGTAGCGATCGACGAAGCGGGAGGAAGATGCCGCAATTTCAGCGCCAGCCACACCGGGAGCAAGGCCGAGCGCCTCGATCCTCTGTGCCATGACGCGTTTGTAGCCGATCGCCGTCGAGCTCCCCAAGGTCCATGTCGGGCCGACGATCTCGCCCCAGAATGCCTCCGGTGTCGCGACGCCAAGCTTGGCGAGGCCGCTTTCCGCGAGCGCCGACAAGAGGTTTTCCGGCCGGGCGAAACGGGGGGCCTCCAGACTGAGCGTGCCCGAATAATCGAAGATCACAAGTTTTTCCGGTGAAAATGGAGTCATGGCTTAAAGTTTTCTTTTTGCCAGGGCTGCGCGGATGATCCCATCGAGCTCCCGCGCTGTGGCATATGGATCGGGAGAGGCACAGATCGCGGAGACGACGGCGATGCCGTCGGCGCCGGCCATCACGACCGCCTCCGTGTTCCCCGCGTTCAACCCCCCGATACCCACGAGGGGATGGCGCGAAACGGCCCGGATCTTTGCAAGACCCTCCAGCCCCCAGGGTTCCTTTGTGTTCGTCTTGGTCGGTGTCGCAAAGACGGGACTGACGCCCAGGTAATCGCAATCGAGCCCCTGCGCCTGCTCCACGTCCTCCCAGGT
>CAKKRN010000257.1 GCA_919902745.1 Syntrophaceae bacterium
ACCCCGACGCGATCGAGCCGGCCTGCGTTGCCGACATTCCCCATTCGCTCCTGAGGATCGGCAGACACGCGGCATAAACCATGAAGTTCATATACATGAAGATTCGGCCGATGCAGATTGCGATCAACCAACCGTCACGCCATAGTGGTTTCTTCATCTCCGGGACACTTTCCTCTTGGTTGATTCAAAGCCGCGGGTGACAAAACAAAACGGCTTTGTGATAGCGCTATACTCAAATGTGCATCTTTTGTCATCACATTTTATTTCAATACCATGCCGGGGCGAAGAAGGGCGCATGGTTCGAGGTGAAGAAGGGCGGGTCGCGCCGGAGGATCGCCGCGACAGCGGGGTCTCTTTTAAACTCCCGCTCCAGAAAACGCCTGACCTCCCCCCGGCTCCAACCCCGCGGATGTAAAAACGGCCGGTAGAGCGACAGATCTCCGTCGTAGAACTCTCCGGTATCGAGGCGCTCCCCGTCCGGTCTCCAAGCCGGGAGATTGAAGATCGCGAGGTTCAAAAATCCGATCTCCTCCGCATGCTCCGCGGTGAAGGAGAGCGTCCGCCGAGCCGCCGCGGCCGTCTCCGCGGGCGTTCCGAAGAGAAGGTAGACGTAGGTTGCTATCCCCGCCGCCTTCAGGTTTTTCAAGGCCGCCGCAGCCGTCGGCAGGTCGATCCCCTTGTTGAGGGCCGCCAGGACCGCCGGATCGCCCGACTCCAGACCCAACTTCAGCATGACGCAACCGGAATCCCTTAACTTCAGACAGAAACCGGTATCGGCCAGGCGAGGCGTGATCCGGGCGAAACCGTACCAGGGCGCCCCGGGCGGGTCCGCGGCCAGCGCGTCCAGCAGCGCGGGGCTGAGCGCATTGTCGAGGAGATGGATCAGCGCCGGTCTCGTCTCCGCAACCATGGCGCGGAGGTCCGTCGTGACCTGCTGGGGCGGAAGCGGCCGATAAGGATTCCCCTCGGCCCGCTCCGGGCAGAAGGAGCAGCGCCGCCACCAGCAGCCGCTGGAGGCGCTGTAGGGAAGGATCGCCCCCGGCGAGAGATAATCGGTCAGCGGAAAGTCGCTGAGGTCCGGCCGGTCCGGGCCGCCGTCGTGTTCCGTTCCAAGGAGTGCAAGGAGCGGGACCTCTCCCGGTCCGGCGATCAGCTCGTCCACGAAACCCGCAAAGGGGTTCTTCCAGTCCGGCCGCCGCATCCAGGAGGTGACGAGCCCCCCGCCGAGGACGATCCGGAGCTGCGGCCGTTCCCGCCGCAGGAGACCGATCATGGCGAATGTCGTCAGGGCCTGGCTCAGGTAATTCAGCGAAAAACCGACGTGCGAAGCGGCGGTTTCGGCGAGGATCTCCGGAAGGCGTTCTCGAAACCAGGGATAAAAGGGATTCGTCTCCGGCCCGGCGGCGGCATGGAGGAGATCGGCGCTCCGGACGGGGGATAGTCTTTCATCCTCATAATCGGCAAGGCTCGCGCGGACGCCGGAAGGCCGGGCCGCCGTCGCGAGGAGGCGGTTCAGGTCCGTTACCACCCGCCGGTAGCGGTCGGGATGCCGGTAGAGATCGCGTGAGCGCAGGGCGGCAAGGTTCTCGACCAGATGCTTCGCCGCCCGCCGCGTCCAGGTGTCGATTCCCTTCCCGCGGGCCTCACCGTCGGGGAACCCTCCGACCATCACCGGATGAGGAATGGCCTCCTCTCCTCCCGCCGGGATTCCGATAGCTACTCGGCTTTGCAAGCGTTTTTCCGCCGGACGAACCGCTGCCGGATGGGCGCCGATCCACCTTCCTTCCTCCATCAGCCAAAGCTGCCCCTCCAGATTGGCGTCCCAGACCCGGCAGGCGACGCCGTGACGCCGGAGCGCCCCCGCCAGCCGCGCCGGCCCTCCCGGCGCCTCGCAGGCCTTCGCCGCGGGTGGGTGAACCAGAAGGATGGCATTTTCTTCCCGAATGGTAGGATTCATTCC
>CAKKRN010000258.1 GCA_919902745.1 Syntrophaceae bacterium
ACGTTGACCCGGACGGGAAACTGCCGGAGGATATCCCGGACAAAATCGGGGGCGAGTGTTCCGGCTAACGGGAGAACGAACTGGAGCGGGGATATTTTCTCCGTCAGTATCCGGCAGGCGCGGAGCATCTCCGGCAGGAGCCTCGCCACCTCGGACTTCCGGCTTCCGGGGAGGATGGCGACCGTAACCGCCTCGTCCCGCAGGCCGAAACGTTTCAGCGCCTCGTCCCGCGGATATTTTCTTCGGACCTCATCCAGCAGCGGATGGCCGACGAAGGTGACGTCCACGCCGGCCTTCCGGTAAAATTCCTCCTCAAAAGGGAGGATCACGGCCATTCGGTCTACGGCATTCCGGATGATGTCGATCCGATCCTTCCGCCAGGCCCATACCTGGGGGCTGATGTAGTAGAGGACCTTGATCCCGCGCCTCCGGGCGGCGCGCGCGAGCGGGAGGTTGAAGTCCGGATAGTCGATCAGGATGACGAGATCCGGCGGCGTCTTCGCAAGCGAGCTCTTCAGGCGGCGCATCACCCGGAGGATCATCCCGAGCTTGAAGACCACCTCCGTCAGTCCCACCACGGCCATGTCGGCTGCGTCGGCCAGGAGTTCTACTCCCGCCGTCTGCATCTTTTTCCCTCCCATCCCGTAAAAGGAAAGGTCCGGATCGATCTGGTGCATCGCCCGGACGAGGTTCCCGCCGTGCAGATCCCCGGAGGCCTCTCCGGCGACGATCATGACCCTCCGCGCGTTCACGGCTGTATCCGTCCTTCCCCGGGTGACCCGGCAAGGAAAGGGGCCCGTTCCCGGTTTCGGACGATGGCGTCGTTGATGCGCAGGGCCAGTTCCAGCGCGTCGCGCCCTTCCTTGCCGGAGACCGGCGGGGGCGTCCGGTCCGCCACGGCCCGGATGAAGGAGCGGATCTCCTCCTCCAGCGGGTCCGCGGCTTTGATCTCCACAGGATTTTCCGTGATCTCGATCTGGCCTCCGGCGCCGTTTCGCCGGCTCAGGGAAACGAGCTCCCGTTTGTTGAAATCCACGGCATGGTACCCCTCGACTCCGAAGAACCGGATCTTCTGCATGATCTTTCCCGTGACCCGGCTCGCGGTGACGTTCGCCACGCAGCCGCTCGCGAAGGTCAGGCGGGCGTTGGCGATGTCCACCTTGTC
>CAKKRN010000259.1 GCA_919902745.1 Syntrophaceae bacterium
ATCCAGAGGAAGAAGCCGGAATAGCCCAACTGCGTCTGAATCCAGCCGCTCGACATCGCCGGGATCATCATCCCGAGGGCCATGATCCCCGTCGCGATCGCGTAGTGGACCGTCTTGTACTCCCCCTCGCAGACCATGATCATGACGAGCGAATAGGCTGTGAAGCCGAAGCCGTAGCCGAACTGCTCCACCGCCACGGCGGCGTTGATCACATAGAGGCTCTCCGGCATCGTCCGGGAGAGCCAGATAAAGATCGCATCCGGCAGGTGCATTGCGCAGACCATGATCCAGAGCCAGTATTTGAGACCGTTCCGGGAGATGACCCAGCCTCCGAGCAGCCCCCCGAGCATCAGCGCAATCGCCCCGACCGTCCCGTAGACGATCCCCACCTCCGCCGTCGAAAGCCCCAGCCCCCCCTCCGTCCGCGGGTCGAGCAGAAACGGGGCGACCATCTTGACGAGCTGCGCTTCGGCGAATCGGTAGAGGAGGAAGAAGGCAAGAATCGCGACGATGTCCTTCCGCCGAAAGAAGGTGACAAACCCCCGGAGGAATGCCGCGGAGGCGCTTCGGGAGGGGTCGTGGGGAACCGGCCGGTCCGAAGCGGGACAGGGGAGGGCGAAGAGGTGGTAGAGAAACAGGGCCAGCATGATCGCGGCCAAAAGAAAAAAGGTTACCGACCAGGCGGAGGCCACGCTGAAGCCGCGCGTCTCCAGGGTCCCGGCCAGAACGACAAGGATCCCCTTGGCGGCGATCATTGCGATCCGGTAGAAGATCGTCCGCACCCCAACGAACGCCGCCTGCTGGTACTCCTTGAGGCCGAGCATGTAGAAGCCGTCGGCGGCGATGTCGTGGGTCGCCGAGCTGAAGGCCATGATCCAGAAAAAGGCGAGCGTATAGCGGAAAAAGGCGGGCGCCGGGATCGTCAGCGCGACGCAGGCGAACGACGCCCCGAGGACGAGCTGCATCGCGACGATCCAGAACCGCTTCGTCCGGAACATGTCGACGAACGGACTCCAGAGCGGCTTGATCACCCAGGGGAGGTAGAGCCAGGAGGTGTAGAGGGCGATATCGGTGTTGGAGATGCCGAGCCGTTTGTAGAGGATGACCGAGACGGTCATCGCCATCACGTAGGGGGCGCCCTCCGCGAGATAGAGGGTCGGGACCCAGAGCCAGGGGTTCCGTACGGCCGGTTTCGCATGCATCAATGGTCCTTTCTGGGGTCACCCATCAGTAACGCTTCACCAGCGCGGCGCCCTGGAAATAGTGGCGGAGGATCTCCTCCGCCCCGCACCCTCTCTCCGCCATCACGGCGGCGCCGATCTGGCAGAGGCCGACGCCGTGGCCCCAGCCCGCGCCGTAGAGGGTAAAGCGGGAGGGAACACCGGAGGAGGTCCGCTCCGTGGAGACGATGAAGGCGCTGCTCATCAGGTGACTCGGCGAGAGCCAGCGGCGGATCTCCAGTTCTTTCCCGACGACGACCGAGGCTTTGCTCCCCTCGACCCCGAGACGCCGGATCCGGCCGGAGGGGCCGCGTTCGAGGGGTGTGATGTTCTGTAAAACGCCGAAGTCGATCCCCGATTTTTCGCGCAGGATTCCTTCCAGCTCCTCCCGTGCATAGCCCACCTGCCAGCGGAAAAAATCGGCCGTCTCCCGGTCGAACGCGGGGAGGATTTTATTTAACAGGTCCGGATCGTTGGTGTGGCAGTAGACATCCGGGCAGCCGAGGATCCAGCGCTCCGCATCCGCCTCCGTGCGGACCGGCGCGTGGGGCGCCGCGGCGTCGGAGATGTGGGAGAGGTAGGGCACCGCCTTCTCCTCCCAGCAGGTCGCGTAATCCTCGGTCAGACCGCCGCACGCCTTGTGGTAGCGGGCGTCGCAGATCTCGCCGTCCCGGAGCAGAAAGACGCCCCGCGTCTCCCGGACGGCCTCCTCCGCCTGCCCGGCCGCCAGGCCGGTGATTCCCTGATAGCGCTGGCAATGGTCGTCGGCGCAGACGTCGAAGAGGTCATGATCCTCGCGGTCGTACCAGCGGATGATCTCCCCCTCGCGCCGGAGCGTGCGTTCCTCCGCGCGTTCCTCCCCGGGTTCCCGCTCCTTGCGCCGGAGCATCGCGACGAGCCAGCTCCGCGAGGCAATAGCGTGCGCCTTCAGGAACTCGGACGGCGCCTCGCCGCTCATCTCCGACGAGACGACGCTCGCGAGGTACGCCTCCACGGGAAGCTCGTTGACGGCGGTGACCTTTCCGCCGCCTGCCGCCAGAAGCGTAAGCTCTCCGGGAAAGGTCTGCTCCTCCCGGCGTTCCCAGTGGAACCGGACGCCGATCGTCACCTCATGGAGGGTGAATGTGGCACCGTTTGCGGGGCTCAGCCGGATCTCCTGCCCCCGGAGGATCTCCCTGCCGAAGGCATCATGCAGCGCGACGGCGGCTTCGGCAGGATGGGCGGAAAAATCGCCCTCCAGCGACACCTCCCCCGACCGGTAACTGCCGTTGAACCGCCCCCGGATTTCGGGATAGCCGTCGCAGATCCCGACCCTGATTCTCGGTTCCTCCATCAAAACGCTCCTTAATAAATGGGTGTAGGGTGCGTCTTGACGCACCGCTCCTTTGATTGGTGCGTTACGGCTTCCGCCTTCCGCCTAACGCACCCTACATCTTAAAATAGGGGCGCTGTTCCCCTATTTTTCAAAATGGTGGTAATCCCGCACGTGGTCGAAATGGCCCCCCCAGCGCCAGCCCCGCTCGATGAAAGCGCAAACCGCCGGATGCTCGTCCGTGAAGGTCCCCGGACTGCCGGGACGATAGACCGCCCCCGCAGGGGCGATCCGGCCGTCCGGATAAACGGCCGGGTTTTCCCGCGGGTTGATATCCACCGCCCGACCCAGCGCGTGGCGGGAAAGGCGATCCGTCCCCGCGATCGTCCGGTAATTGAAAGCCGAGCTGTTGTCCGCGGCCATCGACGCCTCGTCGGACCATCCGTACCGGACGATCGGAACCGCCCCGGCCACAGGAAATTTCAAGGCCTCCATCAGCGCAAAAATCTCCCCAATCTCCGCGGCCAGATCCCGGTGGAGAAGGAGCTGGCCGGCATGCGGTCGGCCGTCGAACCCGGCATAGCGGACATCGAACAGGCAGAGTCTCTCCAGAATCTCCCGGGGCGCCGACGTCCCGAAGACCGCCTGCCGGAAATCCATCGAGCTGTCCACGATCATGCCGCCATCCGCCATAGCATCCCCCTTGCCGCCACCGCCGAGCCCTTTCCCCATGACCGTTCACCCACACCGCCACGGTTGCGTTTTGCCTCTTCTATCGCGATTTCCCCATTTGATCAACCGGGAAAAACTTCACCCCGCATCATCTTGACACCCACCAACCATTTCCGTATAGTGCTATCATCCAGGCACAGAACCTGGGTGGAGGCACCCTCTGCTCTGCCCGCCACGTACGGGTACAGCAACGGATGAAAACGACCCGGGGGTGTGAAACCACTGTCCCTTGACCGGAAGGCGGGGTCGACGCCATGTCCCTGAAAATCCTTTGCCTGTTCCTCCTGGGCCTTTTTCTCTCCCCCTCCTTGGCCCTTGCGGAGGAATCCAGGGAACGTCACATCACCGTTTACGGCGCCGTCATGACGGACGGGGCGCTGGCCGAAACGGCCGTCTTCACGGCAGACCTCGATCGTGAATACCGGTTCGCCACCGTCGCGGTCGGGCAAAAAATCGGAAACCTGTACCAAAAAATCGACTTCGAACTGGAAGGGCAGATCGCCAAGCACCTTTCGGGACAGCATCACTGGGAATTCAACGCGGTATTGGTCGCACGCTGGCTCTCTTTCCCGTGGAACGACACGCTCAAAACCAGTTTCGCCTTCGGCGAAGGGTTCTCTTTGGCTTCGGAAACACCGGCGTTCGAAGAAAAGTACGACGGCGAGCAGACGAATCCGCTGATGAACTACCTGATGCTGGAATTCGCCTTCGCGCTTCCCCGCCATCCCCGCTGGAGCCTTGTCACCCGCATTCACCACCGTTCCGGGATATACGGCCTCATCAACGGCGCCCAAGGGGCGTCGAATGCCATCGGTCTGGGAATCCGCTATCATTTCTGATCGATCCTTTTTCTGTTGAAATATTTTGCGGGTTCGCTTACAAGGGCGGAGGTTTCCCGGCCGAAGCGGGCCGGATCCCGGCCAATGGAAATGGAGGTTGCATGGGCGCAGGCAGCGCGATCGCTCTTGTTTTTCTGACGTTTCTTCATCTGTTCGCGGCGACGACGGCGCCGGCCGCCACGGACGACCGGACCCTCTACGAGGGAGATTCGATCTACCACCACATCACGATCCGCCAGGAGGGCGGGGAGCGCTGCATGATCTTCGGCCGTCAGCGGGATCTCCGCCAGACCTGCATCGATCTCGCAAAGCCGGACGCCTCCGTTTTCGAATACACCTCGATGATGTTCGCCGGGTTCCTCTTCCGGCCGGACGCGAAGAAGATCTGCCTCATAGGCCTCGGCGGGGGCTACATCCCGACGGTCTTCCGGATGCACCTCCCGCAGGTCCGTCTCCATACCGTCGAGGTGGACCCGCTCGTGGAGAAACTGGCGAAACAGTACTTCCGGTTCGCTCTCCCCTCCGGCCAGACGCTTTCGATCGACGACGGCCGCCAGTTCCTGAAGAAAAGCCCGCAGCGCTACGATCAGATCTGGCTCGACGCCTTCAACTCCGACTACATCCCCGCGCACATGACGACGAAGGAGTTCCTGCAGCTTGTCCAATTGCGCCTGAACGAGGGGGGGATCGTCATCCAGAACCTCTTCGGCGACAACAAACTCTACGACGCGCAGATCGCGACCTTTCAGGCGGTCTTCGCGAGGGTGTTTGTCTTCGGGGGGCAGAAAAGCGGAAGCTGCATCATCATCGCCTCCGACCGGCCCGCCTGCGAACCGGCGGCGCTCCGGAAACAGGCGGAGAAAGCGGGCGGGAAGATCGGCCGGATCGACCTTATCGCCGAGGCGGGCAAATGCAGGGTTGCCCCGGTTCGGAAAAACGCCCCGATCCTGACGGACGACTTCAACCCGGCGAACCTGCTGCTGATGCAGAAAAAATAGGGGGACAGCGCCCTATTTCCCACTCGCCGGGGAAGATCCGATTGGGGGGAATAACACCGTCCATCCGGGCGGCAGCTCATGGAGGGATTGACATGCCGATCGTTTACGCCGTTTTCATGCTGCTCCTCGTCACGTTCGGCGCGGTGGTGATGAGCCTCGAGATCCTCTCGTCGAACCTGATGTCCCCCTACTTCGGGGGTTCCATCTACATCTGGGGGAGCATCATCAGCTCCTTCATGGTCCACTTCTCCGTGGGCTACGTCCTCGGCGGATACCTGTCGCGGCGGCTCCCGCGGCTCTCCGTTCTGGCGGCCTTCCTCGTCGTCTGCTCACTCTGGGTGATCCTGATCCCGGCCTTCTACAGACCGGTCTGCGAGCTGGTTGCAGACCGCATAGACGACGTCCGTCTCGGTTCGCTGGTCGCGATGAACCTGATCTTCTTCGTACCGGTCTCGATCATGGCGATGGTTTCCCCCTACATCATCGGAATCACCGCCGCCGGGAGGCGCCCATCGTGGCTGACCGCCGGGATGGTCCT
>CAKKRN010000260.1:0-2018 GCA_919902745.1 Syntrophaceae bacterium
TTCGATTCGTCCCGTGGCCTTCCGCCCGCTGCCGCATGATGGCCATGATGGGAAGCCTAACCTCCAAAGCCTTGGATAAGAAATCGCTTTTACGGGGCGCGGAGTATACGATGGGCAACCTTGTGAGTCAATGAAATAATGGCCGAAACCGGGATAAAAGAGATGATATGGAATAGAGATCAACAATGAGGAGATGCATTTCCCGCGGGAGGGATCCTATGGACTGCTTTCACCGGGGCGTCCAAAATACTTTTTTTCTCTTTTTTCTTGACGAATTTTTCCCTTGAAAATAAAATCGTTTTAAACTACAAACCCCGAAGAGCCGGCAGTGGATCGGCTTAAGAGAAAATGGCTTAGGAGATCATTGACGAAAGGAGGATTGAGAGCGTGGTGAGTAAATTCTGGAGGATTTTGATCGTCAGCATCTGCATGGTATGTTTTGTGGCCCTGGGCACCGCCTTCGCTCAGAAGGATGTCAAATATGAAGGCGGGAAAGAGGGAGGGGTTACCTTCGTCCATAAAGCACATATTGCGAAGAAATTGAAGTGCAACGACTGCCACAAAGAGCCAAACCTGTTCACGAAGAAGAAAGAGGCGAAGATCAGCGAGGCGGACCACAAAGAACCGAAGTTTTGCGGGGCCTGCCACGACGGCAAGAAGGCTTTTTCAATGACAGAAAAAGCCGATTGCGCCAAGTGCCACAAGAAATAAATCGTATTGTTAAAATGGGTGAAGTCTGAATGGAACTGGCGTTGAGCGGATGCTCGGCGCCAGTTTTTATTTAGTAGGGGCGCGATTAATCGCGCCCTTACAAGCCCGGGGGATGGTAAAAAGGGACGCCATGATGCGCTATCCGCGGATCATACTCAAGAAGGGGCGAGAGACCCCGCTTCGCCACGGCCACCCCTGGGTCTTCTCCGGGGCCGTAGCCAAGGTGGAAGGAGATCCTGCGCCCGGCGACATCGTTCTTGCGGCGGACAGCGTCGGCCGGAGCCTCGGCCTCGGTTTTTTCAACACCGGCGACATCGCCTTCCGCTTTCTGACCGGTGATTCGGCCTCCCGGATCGACGCCGATTTCTGGCGTCGGCGGATCGATCGGGCCGTAGCCCTGCGGAAGAAGGTCGTTCCGCCTGAAACGGACGCCTATCGCCTCATCAATGCAGAAGGGGACGGGATGCCCGGCCTCGTTGTCGACCGTTACGGCAGCTTTCTTGTGCTCAGCATCGGGACGGCGGGGATGGAGAAATGGCGGGAGACTCTCATCGGCCATCTCTCCGATGCGGTCGGATCGGCGGGGATCTACGAACGGAGCGAGGGGCGTTCCCGTCAACTCGAGGGGATGTCTAACCGGATCGGCCCGGCGGCGGGCGACGTTCCGGTCTCGACGGAGATCGCCGAAAACGGCCTCCGCTTCGAGGTCGATCTGATTGCAGGCCAGAAGACGGGGTTTTTCCTCGATCAGCGCGGGAACCGTGAGATCATCGGCGCCCTCAGCCGGGGGGCCGCAGTTCTGAACGCCTTCTCCTACACCGGCGCCTTTTCCGTTTATGCCGCCCGTGGGGGGGCGAGACGCGTCGTCTCCGTCGATGCCTCCGCGGCGGCCAACGAGATCGCCTGCCGAAACCTCGCCCGGAACGGTTGTTCTCCCGAGCAGCACCCGATCCTCACGGACAATTGCTTCGCGTATCTGCGGGAAACGGAGGAGGTGTTCGATCTGATCATCCTTGACCCCCCGGCGTTCGCCAAGTCGCGGAAGGAGGTGGACCGATCGGCGCGGGGCTACAAGGAGATCAACCTCCAGGCGGCGAGACGTCTGTGCGAGGGGGGGATATTGGCCACCTTTTCCTGCTCTAACCCGGTCAGCTTGGAATTGTTCGAGAAGATCGTCCTCGGCGCCGCGCGGGATGCGGGAAAAACAGCGCAACTCCTCCGCCATCTCGGGGCGGGACCGGACCATCCCGTGAACCTCGCCCATCCGGAGGGTCGCTACCTCAAGGGCCTCCTCCTCTGTCTGACCG
>CAKKRN010000260.1:2118-12326 GCA_919902745.1 Syntrophaceae bacterium
GTCTTCAGCATGGTTGCGAGCCGGTCGTGGATCAGCTGCGAAGCGAGGTTGTTCCCCGACGTCCCGACCATGATGGAGACCGCCGTGATCTCCTTCTCCACATAATCGACCGAGATTCGAACCTTTTCGTCATGGATCATCGCCGTGAAGGCGCCCTGGGCGATCTTTCGGATCCGTTCGACATCGGTCGCCTTCATCCCGGTCAGGGTTTTCTCGCAGGCCGGCCAAACCTTATCGAAGGGGAAGTTGTAGGTCGCCCGCAGGTAACCTTCCGTGTAGATGAATTCCCCCGAACGGATGCCGATCGTCTTGGCCCCGACGGTGAGGGCGGTGTCGCAGCCCGCGATCAGCAGGAGTGCCGGGATGAGGAACGCCGTCCAAAGAAGCCTTTTTTTCATGGTCCTTCCTTCCTTTCTTTTACAAAACCACCTGATAAATCGCCTGGATGACCGCCCAGAGAAGGGCGGCCGCCGCAATCACGATGCTTCCCGTTCCAAGGATCCGGTGGATCGATGTTTCCTTTCGCCGTTCGCGGTAGCCGGTGATGAACGCAAGCAGGAGGCCGGAGATAATCCCCCCCCCATGCGCCCAGTTGTTGATCCCGGGAATGAAGAGACCAAAGAGGACCAGCCCGACGACCCACCCCATGGCCTGACGGTAGATCGCCTCTCCGTAGAAGCCGCCCCGGCTCTTGCCGTAGTAGAGAATGGCGCCGATCAGGCCGCAGACGGGCGCCGAGGCGCCGATGGTGAAGGGGACGCCGGCGAGATAAGAGACGAAGAAGCCGGCAACGCCGGTCCAGACGTACAGGATCGCGAAGCGATGCAAGCCGAACGCATCGAGGACAAAAGGCGCGAGTTGTCGCAGGGCCATCATGTTGAAGAAGATGTGCAGGATTCCCCCGTGGAGGAAGGCGGCAGAGATGAGGGTCCACCAGCGGCCGTAGGCGATCGGGAGCGTTCCGGTCGCGCCGAGGAGGAAGAGGCTTCCGTCGGAAGGGGAGAGAAACGTCATCGGATTGGCGGAAAGGCCGAGCGCCGCCGGGTTGAGCAGCAGCGAAAAGAGGTAGAAGGCGGCATTGATGGAGATGATGGCCATGACCGGATCGAAGCGGCGCAGGGAGATCACCGCCGCGAATGCCCTTTTCCAGGGGGCGCCGGGGCGGGCGATCCCGCAGTAAGGACAGGCCGGTTCGTCGTTGCTGATCAGTCTCCGGCAGTTTGGGCAGAGCATCGATTTCTTTTCGATCATACCGTTTATATGAACCTCATGATTACCGGAATCGCAACGAAGGTCCCGATGGAGGTGGTTAGATTGACGACAGCGACCAGCAGAAGCAGGCGTGTGATCTTGTTCCGGAAAAACCCCCGGACGGAGACGATGTCGTCCTGGAGGGCCAGAAAATCCTTCACCTGCGGTTTGCGGAGCGTCGCCTCCGTCAGGCCGGCGACCCAACCCGCGGCGATCAGCGGGTGCAGGGTCGTGATGGGGGCGGCGATCGCGGAAGCCAAAATGGTGAGCGGGTGGGCCAGAAGGATCAGCGCCCCGAGTCCAGCAAAAGAGGCGGTGATGACCGCCCACCAGGTGATCATCTTCAGACTGGCCTGGGAGCCGGAATAGAAAAAGCCGGCGATGAAGAGGCCCACGATGGCCAGCGAAAAGAACCAGCCGGCGAATCTTCCCCAGAGGCCCTTTTCGGGAATCCGATTCAGCGATTCGATGTCGATCTCCTCCCCAAAATGCTTTTGAATGCCCGGCACGTGTCCCGCACCCACGACCGCCACGATCCTTGCGCCCGGCGCATGGCCGATGGTGTGGGCGAGATAAAGGTCCCGCTCGTCGATCAGTGTCGTCTTCAGCCCCGGAAGCTTCTCTCCCACGGACTGGAGGGCGAGTTCGAGGACGTCGTGTTGTTTGAGTTTCTCGATCTCCTCCTCGGTGATCTCCTCGGTGGCGAACAGCGAGATGAGGACGTCGGGAAGGAACTTCACCTTGCTCCAGAAACCCATCTTCCGCCATGTCCGCAGCAGCGTCACCCGGATCTCCCGGTCCGCGAGCACAATCTCCGCGCCGACGGCCGAGGCCCGGTCGATCGCCCGGAGCATCTCTTCACCCGGGGTGATGTTGAATTTCTGGGCGATCTTCCGCTGCAGGGAGGCCATGATGAGTTGGGAGAGGAGGATGCTTGTCCGCTTTTCGCGGATGACCTTCACGATGTCGGTCTCCTGCCACTTGTCCCGCTGGCGGATCGCCTCATAGCGGGGCTGGCAGAGTTCGACGCAGACCGTGTCCGGTTTTTCTTCATCGATGATCCGCTCCACCAGATCGGCGCTTTCGCGCGAGACGTGGGCCGTACCGATCAGGATGATCTCCCGGCCCTCCAGTGCGATTCGGTGGACGTTTTCGTGTTCCAAGAGGATTTTCCTTCCATCCAACTTTTTTTTGAGGTCATTAGCAGCATTTGCCGCGCATGTAAAGGGAAATGGTTTACGGATGTTCGGGAAGATGCTAAGAAGACTCCAATAATGGGTTATCGAAGTGACCCGTTTCCGGTGCGGGGCTGACTGCCGAGGAGCTCGTAGATCCGGAGCTCGCCGAGGGTGCTTCCCACATCGCACTTGCCGATCTCCCGGACGTCGAGGATCGACTCCACGACGGCCTGAAGGGTCTTTTCACTGATCAGGATGCCGTTCGGCCGGGATTTGGTCAGATCCTGCAGCCGGAAGACGGCGTTTACCGAATCGCCGATGACGGTGTAATCCATCTTCTTCTCGAAGCCGATGTTGCCGACGACCGCCTCTCCCGTGTGGATGCTGATACCCATGGCGAGCGGGGCATCGAGCTCTCCGGTGAAGTGGCCGTTGACGGCTGCGAGGCTCCCCTTCATCTCCAGGGCGGCGGCGACGGCGTTGTCGGCGTCGGTCTTCCCGGAGATCGGCGCTCCGAAGAGGGCCAGAAAGCCGTCGCCCAGGTACTTGTCGACGATCCCCCCATGGTTGAAAACGATATCGCCCATGCAGCCAAAAAAGTGGTTCAGCATTGCGACGGTCCGCTGGGGGCCGATCTTTTGGGAGAGGATTGAAAAGCTGCGGATGTCGATGTTCAGAAGCGTCAGGATCTTCAGCTCCTCGATCAGCGGCTTCTCTTCCCCGGCATTGTGGATGATCTTGTCCACGATCTCCCTTGGGACGAATTTCTGGAACATCTTCCGGATGCCCCGTTCGTGTTCGGCCATGGAGAGGGTCTCGCGGTAGAGCTGCGAGTTCTCCAGCGCAATGCTGACCGAGGTCGCGATGGACTGGAGGAGGTGGAGGTCGTCGTCGTTGAAATCGCCGCTGATCTTGTTGAGAACCTCGATCACGCCGAGGACCTTTCCCCGGGAGATGAGCGGTACGCAGAGGGCCGAACGGGTCCGGAAGCCGATCTGCCGATCGAAATCGGGGGTGAAATGCCGGGAACTCTGCGTATCCCGGACGATGATCGGCTCGCCGCGGGCGGCGGAATAGCCGGCGATTCCCTGACCGAGACGGATACGGAAGGAGTTGAGGATGGTCGTGTCGATTGCGGGGTCGACGTTGAAGGCGACTTTGAAGGCCAGTTCATCTCCTTCCAGCAGGAGCAATGAACCCGCCTCCACATTCACAATCGTCCGGATCATGTCCATGGTATGTTTGAGAACCTCCTGCCGGTCGAAGGTCGATGCGGCGAGGATGCTGCCGATCTGTTTGATCGAATCCATCTCCTGATCCCGCTTATTGATTGAGGAGGAGAGACGGTTCTTTTCGATCGCGAGGGGCAGCAGGGAGGCGATCTCCTCCACCTGTTCTTCGCACCCGTTCAGGGCGCCGGCCCGGAAGGCGCCGAGGGCGAGAATCCCCGTCACCACGCCCCCGATCTTCAACGGTACGAGAAGGGCGTCATGGATCCCCGGTTTGACCAGCAGTTCCTGTTCGAGCGGATGCTGCAGCGCAGACGGATGGTCGATGGCCAGGATATTCCCCTGCCGGACGACCCCTTCCAGGGAGGATCCGGCAATATTGTACCCCCCGTTCCGGGTGAGACCGATCGGGACGGGGGAGAGGATGTCCAGAACGCCGGCCTGATCCGGCGTCTCTTTCCGGATTTCCAAGATCACCGCGACGTCAAAGGGAACCTCTTCTCGGAACTGGTTCAGGACGGCATGGAGGAGTTCGCTGTTCCGGAGACTGGAGCCCAAGGTCTTGCAGATGCCGGTGACGGTCGCGAGTTGCTGACGGTTCTTCCGGTCCCGTTTCACCAGACTCAGGTTGTCGTAGGCGAAAGCGGCGTTGCTGAGAAGCGGCGTCAGGACGTCGGTATCCTCCAACGTGAAGGGGATGTCCGACTCCCGGCGGGAGAGGGTGAGGACCCCGAAGACCTCCTGAATTCCCTTGAGCGGCATGCAGAGGAAGGCTTTGGTCGCGTAATGGGGGCGATTCCCGCGTCCGAAGCGGTTGTCTGTTTCGATGTCGCCGATCAGGAGAGGGGATTTGTTGATCACGGCGAACTTGGCGATACTCGTCGCAAAATCGACACGGTCTCCGATCTTGACGAGGTCTCCCAGTCCGTAGGTGGCATGGATCACGAAGGTTTCCCGTTCTTTCCCCTCCAGGATCAGGACGGAACCGACATCGGCGTTGGTCAGTTTCAGAGCCCGTTCCAGGGTGATCGCGAACAGATCCTCACTATCAAAGGTGACGTAACAGAGATCGGAGAGTTCCTTCAGTGTGGATAGCTGCGAGGTCCGTTTTTCAAGATTGCTGAAGCTGTTCCGGAGCTCATTCTCGACGGTCCGAAAAGACTGGACGATTTCCTGCAGTTCGTCGGCGGCGGTCGGTCGCTTGAACCCCTCGATATCCTTTGCCAATGATTCTGAAATCGTTTTTGATGTATTGCGGATGCCGTCGAAAATCTGGCGGATGAGGACGTATCCGGCAAGCGAGGAGGTCAGCAGCGCGAGGATGAATACCGGAATGAAATGGTCTTGCAGGAGATCATATTTCAGACCGAAGTAGAGGAGTCCGAGAAGCGGCACGAAGAAGAAAAGCGCGAAGATGATGGACAACCGATAGTAAAGCCCTTTGCTTTCCATGGAGAGGTCAAACATCTTTTTCTTGAGATTCATGGTGGATCTCCTGTAAGTACTTTCCGATGAACCACATATGAATTCTAACAGATCTGGTTGGGAAAAAACAGAAAATTCACGGGGGCGGGGAGATTCCATGACGATCGACAGCCATGCACACCTGGAGATGGAGGCCTTTGACGGCGACCGGGAGGCGGTTATCGGGAGGGCGGCGGCGGCCGGCCTGACGGCGATCATCACCGTCGGAACGACACTTCCCGATTGCGAAAAGGCGGTATCGCTCGCCCGCCTTTATCCGCTCGTCCATGCAGCCGTTGGCATCCACCCCCATGAGGTAAAGGGGATCGACGCCGGGACCTATGACGCCCTCCGGATTCTTGCCAGGCAGGTGAAGGTGGTTGCGATCGGTGAGATCGGCCTCGATTTCTTCTACGACCTCTCCCCGCGGGAGATCCAGCTCCGGCGGTTTGCGGAGCAGCTCGACCTCGCAGACGAACTGGACCTCCCCGTGATCATCCACGACCGGGATGCCCATGCCGAAACGCTTGCGATCCTCAGGCAGCGGAAGGGCCGTCTGCGGGGGGTTCTCCACTGTTTTTCCGGGGATCCGGCGATGGCCCGGGAGTGCGTCGCGCTGGGATTTCATCTCTCCGTGGCCGGCCCGGTGACCTACCGGAAGGCGGATCAGCTCCGGGCGGTGGCCCGGAAGATCCCTGCGGAGAGGCTTCTCATCGAGACGGACGCCCCCTACCTCGCCCCACAGCCGTACCGGGGGAAGCGCAACGAGCCGGCCTATGTCGTAGAGACGGCCCGCTGCCTGGCGGAGATCCGTGGCATGGCGGTCGGAGAGCTGGAACGGGTGACGGAGGAGAACGCCCGCCGGCTCTTCGGCCTTGGCGGGAAGAAATCGACTTGATTTCGGAGAGGGTTTGGAGTAGGAAAAAGGCGCGTAAGCGCAAGGGGCGCCGATTCAGGCTGAGAAGATACCCTTTGAACCTGACCTGGGTAATGCCAGCGTAGGGAATGGCAGTGGTTGTGTTTTCGGTGCATAGATTCCGGGGCCATATCCCATCAGGGTATGGCTTTATTATTTTGGACTTTTCGGTTCTCCTTCCGAGATTTTGGCGCGACAGGGCGGTATCATGAAGAAGGTGGTTTTTGTCATTTCCGGCGGGGAGCTGGGCGATCCGGTGTTTTTCCGGAAGCAGGTGGCGACGGCGGCGCCCACGGCGGTGGTCTGCGCCGACGGCGGGGCCCGTCACCTCGAGGCCGCGGGGATCCTTCCGGTCCTCATCGTCGGGGACATGGATTCTCTGGATTCCGCAAGCCAGGGGTATTATGAGGCGAAAGGCTGCCGGATCATCCGCCATCCGCGACGGAAGGATGAAACGGACACGGAACTGGCACTCCACGAGGCATTCGCGATGGCGCCCACAGAGGTCTGGATCTGGGGCGCCCTCGGCCACCGCGTCGACCACACCCTGGCGAACATCTCCCTCCTCGTCCAGGGGAAGGAGAAGGGGATTGATGTCAAACTGATCGATGGGTGGTGCGAGCTGTTTCTGATCGACCGGCGGACGGTTCTCGAAGGGGAGGCCGGGCAGACCGTTTCGCTCTTTCCCTACGGGGGGCCGGCGGTCGGCGTCACACTGACGGGGTTTGAATTTCCGCTGACGAAGGCGGTCATGGAGGTCGGAAGCCCTTACGGGATCAGCAACCGCATGACGTCGGGGAAGGGGATCATCGAACTGGATTCGGGATGCCTCCTCGCGGTGAGGTATTTCAGACCCGGGGTTTTCCCGGGGGAGGTGAAGGGATGAAGCCGGTCCGGGTATTGACGATTGCCGGTTCGGATTCCGGCGGCGGGGCGGGAATCCAGGCGGATCTGAAGACGATCACCGTCCTCGGGGGGTTCGGGATGAGCGTCATTACGGCGCTGACCGCGCAGAATACCCTCGGGGTCCACGGGATCCACGATGTTCCGCCGGCGTTCGTAGCGGCCCAGTTCGATGCGGTTGCGACCGACATCGGGATCGATGCGGCGAAGACCGGGATGCTGGCCACCTCCGAGGTCCTCCGCGTCGTCGCCGGGAAGATCCGCCAGTACGGGATCGAGAAACTCGTCGTTGATCCGGTGATGGCGGCCAAGGGCGGTATGTCGCTGATCCGTGAAGATGCCAAGAAAACCATGATCACAGAGCTCATTCCACTTGCCTTTGTTCTCACGCCGAACATCCCCGAGGCCGAGGTCCTCTCCGGGATCCCGATCGCGACCCTTGCCGACATGAAGGAGGCGGCGCGGATCATCCGGAATCTGGGGGCAAGACATGTGGTCGTGAAGGGCGGACACCTCGCCGGGGATCCGGCGGATCTCCTCTACGACGGTCGTGAATTCCGAATCTTCAGCGCGCCGCGGATCGCGACGGCGGATACCCACGGAACCGGCTGCACCTTCTCGGCGGCGATCGCGACCTGCCTGGGCTGCGGGATGGACGTTCCCGGGGCCGTGGCGGAGGCCAAACGCTATATCACCGAGGCGGTCCGGTACGCCTGGCGTGTGGGCGGGGGGCACGGGCCGACGAACCATCTTGCGCCGCTCTTCAATCCGGTGGCCGGTGGCACGGCCGCAAGGCCGGAAGGCTGGAAAACGGCAGGTTAGGGGAAAGCATGGA
This sequence comes from Syntrophaceae bacterium, assembly GCA_919902745.1. Taxonomy (GTDB): domain Bacteria; phylum Desulfobacterota; class Syntrophia; order Syntrophales; family UBA5619; genus UBA5619. The sequence goes on from CAKKRN010000260.1 coordinate 9,895, forward strand.
AGAAAAAACGCATCTGAGCGGGATCAATCTCTTTCCAAGGGTGAATGATCGGATCGCGGCGGTGGGCTTTACCGTGATCGGCACGGCAATAGCGCTGATCTTCCCGATCGAGCGGTACACGGATTTTCTCTATGGCCGGAGGTTTGAACGTGCCAAGAGATGCGGCCGCTGAAATTGTCCGCCGACTGCGGGAGGCCGGTCATGAGGCCTTCTGGGTGGGCGGCTGCGTCCGGGATCTCATTCGCGGCGCGGCGCCGGAGGACTACGATATCGTCACATCGGCCCGGCCGGAGGATGTCCGGGGGCTCTTTCCCCGGACGATCCCCGTCGGCGAGCGCTTTGGCATCTGCCTTGTCGTCGAGGGGGGGGCGCCTTACGAGGTGGCCACCTTTCGGACGGAAGCGGACTACGATGACGGCCGCCGTCCCTCCCGGATCGCCTTTGCGACAGCGGAGGAGGACGTTCGGAGGCGGGATTTTACGATCAACGGTCTCCTCATGGATCCGGAGACGGGCCGGATCATCGATCATGTAGGCGGCCTCCGCGACATTGAACAACGGATCATCCGCACAATCGGTGATCCGGAGGAGCGTTTTGCCGAGGATCACCTGCGGATGCTCCGGGCGGTCCGTTTCGCGGCGACGCTCGGCTTTTCGATCGAGCCCATGACCTTCGCGGCCGTCCGACGGCGGGCGGCCATGATCATGCGGATCAGCGCCGAGCGGATTCGCGACGAGCTCTCCCGGTTGCTGACGGGCGGCGCGGCGCGGCGCGGCCTGGAACTCCTGTCCGAAAGCGGTCTTCTTTTGGAAATCATCCCAGAAATTCATGCCCTCCAGGGGGTCGAACAGCCCCCGGTTTTTCATCCCGAGGGGGATGTCTGGGAGCATACGTTGCGGATGGTCGCCCTGCTGCCCATGCCGGATGGAAATGCCGACCCGCGTCTCGCCTGGGCGGTTCTCCTCCACGATGTCGGCAAGGCGGTCACCCGGTCCGAGGATGCAGCCGGGACCCATTTCTACGGCCATGTCCAGCGCGGGGAAGAGATCGCGGCCGCGATCCTCCGGAGACTCCGCTTCTCACGGGAGGAGATGGAGACGATTCTCGCCCTCGTACGCGGCCACATGCTGTTCATGAATGTACGGGAGATGAGGCCGAACCGCCTTAAACGCCTCCTTCGGACGCCGGATTTCGCGCTTCACCTGGAGCTCCACCGCCTCGACTGCCTCGGGAGCCACGGCCTTCTCGATCATTATGCGTTCTGCAAGCAAAAGCTGGAAGAGTATCCGGAAGAGGAGCTCCGGCCGCCCCGCCTGCTGACCGGACTGGACCTGATCGGGATGGGTTTTGCGCCGGGTCCGCTTTTCAAGGAGATCCTCCGGGCCGTCGAGGACGCCCAACTCGGCGGGGAGATCGCAGAGGCTGCCGAGGCCCGCGATCTGGTCCGGATGCGCTGGAATGATCCGAAGCGCTTTTGACGCCTGACCGGACGGAGGGGGGGCGATCCGGCCGATCAGGGAATGCTTGCATTTTTCATCCGATTTCATGAGAATGGCGCGGCGGAATTGCGTTGTTACGCGGCCGGATTCAGGACGGGATTGATCATGGGCATGCGGGTGTGCAGGGCGGCGTTTCTTTTCAGCGGGATCCTCATCCTGACGCTCCTGACCGGGGGCTGTGGCCGTCCGGCCGTTCGTCATGCCCCCCCGTTCCTACCGCCGCCGGCGAAGGCGCTGGAGAGGAAGGAACTGCCCAGGCTGGGTTACACCATCCAGGCCGGCGCCTTTGCCAGCGCGGAAAACGCCGCCCGCCTGACCCGCACCCTGCAGCAGAAGGGACTGGATGCAACCTATTTTGTCGCTCGCCGGGGGCTCTACAAGGTCCGCTTCGGCAATTTCCCCACGAAGGAACAGGCCCGTGTCCGTGCGGAAGAGCTCCGGAATACGGGGTTGATCGAAGAGTTCTATGTCGTCAGTCCGGAAGAGTACGCGGTCGCGAAACGGGAGGCGCTCGGGGAGGCGTACCTCCGGGAGGAGCTTGTCCGGACTGCCCGGAGTTTTCTCGACGTTCCCTATCTTTGGGGGGGAACCTCCGCCGAGACCGGTTTTGATTGCAGCGGACTGACGATGACCGTCTATCAGTTGAGCGGTTTCGATCTTCCCAGGACCTCCCGCGATCAATTTACGGCCGGGAGTCCGGTGGAACGCTCCTCCCTGGAGAAAGGGGATCTCCTTTTCTTCGCCGGCGCGGGAGGCAAGGTCTCGCATGTCGGCATCTATGCCGGGAACGGCCTGTTCATCCATGCCCCCGGAAGGGGGAAGAAGATCCGCACGGATCCCCTCGCGAAGGACCGTTTCAGCCGCTCATTTGTCGGCGCACGGTCGTACCTGTGACGGCCGCGCAATCGGTCTCCCTGTTTTCGCAGCGGCAGG
>CAKKRN010000261.1 GCA_919902745.1 Syntrophaceae bacterium
CCATGCATCGGCGCGGTTCGTTCCTGCGGCCCAGGATCCGACTCCTCCGTCTACGAAATGTCCGTCCCACGAAGCGAGAAGGGCAAGAGCCGCTGAACGAGCAGCAATGGGGGCATCCGGCGCCGTGTTCACAGCAGCGGTGAAATAATCAGACGCGAACTTCCAGGGATTCCCCCCACTGCCGAAGGAGTCCGTCGTGGCGATGTTGAGTGCAAGATCCCTGACTTGATTAAAGGTCAGACTGTTATTTGTGGAAAGGTAGTCATCGATTACATGGGCCCTGTGGAACGGGCCTAAGGAATATGAGAGGTTATTGGGTGAATTGGCGTAGCCTGCATTCGTCTTGTTGTTCCAGCCGCTGTAATAACCCCGGCTGGTATTGCGATCGGTTGAACGGGGGATAAGGTTTGCTGAATCCCATTCAAGGGGCGTCCCTGCGGCGCCCTGTGGCAGCCGCCATTCACCGTAAGGACGGACGGGGTCCCTTCCCGACATCCAGTACGCTATATTTCCATCTTTGTCGGCATAACAGTAGTGTATGGAAAACGGCACAAGTTCTATGGCCGCCCCGAACTGGTCCATGCTGGTCGCCCGGGCAATGTCAAGATTTGCCTTAACAAGCTTAAATTCATGCCCCCATTGGGAATACTTCCATGAAATGACAGGGCTTGCATTAACAACGGGTCCATGAGCAGTCCTGTATATGTCCAGAACCACATCGGCCCCGCCTTTCACCTTGATGGTCTCCGTCCTGTGAAGGGTCATAGCAGCCGCGGATTCCATGTAATAATCCACGGTATGGGCTTGACCCACTTGCATGGACCATGCATGGTGCGGTGTGCGGCCGATAATGATGCCGGGAATCCCCGCGACTGTCATGCCGGAGACATTCAAACCGCCGGCCCTTATGGAACCCTCGCCGACGATAGAGGGTACGGAAAACCCCATCTGCGGACCGGAGTAGAGCATGGGGTTGCCTGAGGCTGTTTTGCTCCCTTTTATCGCCCAGGCATAACTGCCCATCTTTACGTAGGCGTTTATCTTCTTCAGATTTTCGTCGATCTCCGACCGCTGCTCGGCCATGCTTTTGGCGACCTCACGCATATCAGGGAATGACGGAGGATTTTCCATCAGCGGGGTCCGTATTTCTTCTGTTGGTTCTTCAATAGCCTTGGCAACTCTGATGGGCTTGTGGATATAGGTCAGCGCGTCGGGATCGTTGACCCATCGTAAATCCTCGAACATACGCGTTCCTTGCGTGACTCCATATCCAGCCACGAGCCCCTGGTACAATGCCGCGCTATTGATCTGTCCCTGCTGCTGCGCTTCGGGATCGAACATTC
>CAKKRN010000262.1 GCA_919902745.1 Syntrophaceae bacterium
CAAATCGCTAAAGACGGACGTGGCAAAAAGCCGCCACGCCGCTTAGCTTTGCGTTCGCAAGCGCAAAAAAGCAGATTGACATCTGGAAAAAAGGAGGTATGGTGACGGCATGAGTATCACTGCAGAAAAAATTGTAACTGATGCAATGGGGCTTCCCCCCGTGCTACGGGCTTTCGTGGCAGAAAAGCTGATAGAGAGCCTTGATGAGTCGGCTGGCCTCCCCTTGTCGGCAAAATGGAAAGAAGAAATCCGCCGACGTTGTGCCGAGATTGACAGTTCCGCAGGGCATTTACGCGATGCCGACGCGGTCTTCAAGAATGCCTACGCATCGTTGACATGAAGACTGTTGTATTTCAAGCGGATGCTGAAGCCGAGATGATCGAAGCGGCTGCCTATTACGAGGCGCAGCAGTGTGATCTTGGCAGACGGTTTCGGGCAGGTGATCTTTTCGTTCAAATCAGAAAGGACGCATAAACCGGAATTAGGCTTCGATCAGCTTGGTTTCCGTCCCCAGATAGGGGATCGCCAGGGCCATTTTCCGGAGGGCCTGTTTCTCGATCTGCCGGGCCCGCTCCCGTGTGATGTGATAGCGGTCGCCGATCGCCTGAAGGGTTAGGGGGCTTTCGGCCATGACGCGGTTCCGGATGATGAAGCTCTCCTTCTCATTAAGTCCGGCGAGCGCCCCCGCAATATTGTGCTGGACAAGCGCCATCTCCTCCTTTCGAATCAGCGCCGTCTCCTGGTCCTCCCCGCCATAGGCCAGATAGTCCATGTGCGTGGAATCCCCATCCTCGCCCACGCTGGCATCGAGGGAGAGATCGCGGCCGCTCATCCGAACGTCCATCTCCGCAATCTCCTCCGGCCGGACCCCAAGGGTTTCAGCAATCTCCGCGAATTCCGCGCGCTTTTCAGAGAGGCTCTCCAGTTTCTTCCGGGCCTGGCCGAGCTTGAAGAAGAGTTTGCGCTGGGCCTGGGTCGTTCCGATCTTGACAAGGCTCCAGGATTTGATGATGTAATTTTGGATATAGGCGCGGATCCACCAGACGGCGTAAGAGATGAGGCGGTAGCCCCTGTAGGGATCAAACTTCTTCACCGCATGCATGAGGCCGATGTTTCCCTCCTGGACCAAATCGGCCAGTTTGATCCCGTAATTCCGGTACTCGTGAGCAATCTTGACCACAAAACGCAGATTCGAGACGACGAGTTTCTCCGCGGCCTCCATATCGTTGTACTTTTTCAGTCTCACGGCAAGACGGAACTCCTCCTCCGCCGTCAAGATCGAAAAGCGGTTGATCTCCGCGACATAGACATCGAGCGTTCCTGTAACCGCCGGAACCTGCAAATTCCTTCCTCCCTGTAAGCCAAAACTGTCTCTGTTTTATACAAGGATGTTTCCGGGCCGTCAACCCCTTTTGCTGGACCTTTTGCTGGACCGTGGCCCAGCGCCTTTACCATTCTTGACATCCCTCTCCGGGGTGTTTAATTTACGGCACGATGGATGGGTGGAATAAAACAGGAGGTAACTCACCATGAGATTCGATAAATTCACATTGAAAGTCCAGGAGGCGCTTCAGGAGGCGCAGGGTCTGGCCAGCCAATACGGCCACCAGGCGATCGACTCGGAGCATCTCCTCGTCTCTTTTCTAAAGCATCCGGAAGGTATTCTTCCCGATATTCTCAAGAAGTTGGGTGCCGACCCCGGGCGTATCGAGCGCGAGATCAGCAAGGTACTGGAGAAACTGCCGAAGATTGAGGGAACGTCCGGCGGCCAAACCTATATCTCCCCGAGGCTGAACCGCGTCCTCGATGCCTCGCTCAGCGAAGCGGCGCGTCTCACGGATGAGTATGTCAGCGCCGAACATATCCTCGTCGCGATGGCCGATGAAAAGGAAGGACCGCTCGCGA
>CAKKRN010000263.1 GCA_919902745.1 Syntrophaceae bacterium
CGACGGCGGCCTGATGAACCACATCGCGAAGGGGAGGGCGAAATGAAACCGTATCGCATTGCGGTTCTCCCCGGCGACGGGATCGGACCCGAGATCGTCCGGGAGGCGGTGAAGGTGCTCGGCGTCGTCGCCGAACGGACCGGCGTCCGGTTCGACCTTCACGAAGGACTCGTCGGCGGCGGCGCCTACGACCGTTTCGGCACCCCCCTTCCCGATGAAACGATGCAACTGGCGCTTGCGAGCGACGCCGTTCTGTTGGGCGCCGTGGGCGGGCCGAAATGGGAGTCGCTCGATTACAGCGTCCGGCCGGAACGGGGCCTCCTCGGCCTGCGGTCGGGGCTGGGGCTCTACGCGAACCTGCGCCCGGTCGTCGTCTTCGAGGATCTGATCGACGCCTCGCCGCTCAAACCCGACGTTGTTCGGGGGATCGACCTGATGATCGTCCGTGAACTGCTGGGGGACGCCTATTTCGGGAAGCCCCGCGGCGTCCGGATCGAGAACGGCCTGCGGATCGGGATCAACACGATGGTCTACACCGAGGAGGAGATCCGGCGGATCGCGAAGACGGCCTTCGACCTCGCGCAGACGCGCCGCAAAAAGCTCCTCTCCGTGGACAAGGCCAACGTCCTCGAAATGACGGAGCTCTGGCGGGATGTCGTCACGGAGGTCGGCCGGGACTACCCGGAGGTCGAACTCCGGCACATGTACGTGGACAACTGCGCGATGCAGTTGATCCGGAACCCGGGACAGTTCGACGTGATCGTGACGACGAACATGTTCGGCGACATCCTGAGCGACGAGGCGTCGATGCTGACCGGCTCGCTGGGGATGATCCCCTCCGCGAGCCTCGGGGCGAAGACGGCGATGTACGAGCCGAGCCACGGCTCCGCCCCGGATATCGCCGGGAAGGGGATCGCCAACCCGCTCGCCACGATCCTCTCTGTGGCGATGATGCTCCGCCACTCCTTCGATAGGACGGCGGAAGCGGACCAGATCGAGAAGGCCGTCCGCATGGTCCTGAAGGAGGGCTTCCGGACGGAGGACATCAGCCAGGCGGGCGCCAGGATCGTCGGTACCACGGAGATGGGGGATCTCGTCGTTGAAAGGCTCCGGGCGTTTTCGGGATAAAGGCGCAAGGAAGGGAATCGTGCAGTGTCCGGTGAAAAGGGAACGGCGCCCTCTTTTCCCCGCTGGTAAACTCCGGATAAATATGATAGCGGTCCCGCAGCAACCGAAATCCGGGAGGGGGAAAATGGAGATCCGGAACGCAAAAGAGAGGCTGATCGAGATCATCCTCGAGAGGTCGTTCAAATACAGCGACGACCCGCCCTTCACGCTCGTCTCCGGGCGGAAGAGCAACTACTATTTCAACTGCAAACCGACGACGCTCGACCCGGAGGCGATGAACCTGATCGGAGAGATCCTCTTCGAGATGCTGGCCGACTCGGAGGTGACGGCGGCCGGCGGCCTGACCCTCGGCGCGGACCCGATCGCCAACGCGCTGTCGGTCATCTCCTTCCAGAAGGGAAAACCGATCCGCTCCTTCATCGTTCGGAAGGATGTCAAGGATCACGGTACGATGAGCGGCATAGAGGGGAACGTCCGGCCGGGGGAGAAGGTCGCGATCCTCGACGACGTGATCACCACCGGCGGCTCGACGATCAACGCGATCGTCCGGGCGCGGGAGGCGGGGCTGGTGATCGACCGGGTCATCGCGCTGATCGACCGCGAGGAGGAGAGCGGCCGGGAGAACATCGAGGCCCACGTCGCTCGGGTGGACGCCGTCCTCACCCGGACGGAGATCATCTCCCGTTACCGCGGAAAGGGGATCGGCGCCCTCAATACCGTCAAAGAATGATGGACTCGTAAAAAGTCCGTAATCGTCCGTCATTCCCGTGGAAACGGGAATCCAGTCTTTTCAAGATGTTGCCGTGGTCCTGGATACCCGCGTTCGCGGGTATGACGACTTTTTTACGAAGTCGTAATTTTGGGGAATTGGAGGATCTCGCGCGCGCGGGTGATGTCCCGGTCGATCTGGGCGATCAGAAGTTCC
>CAKKRN010000264.1 GCA_919902745.1 Syntrophaceae bacterium
TTAAATTGGAAGAGGATTTTCCCCTTGTTTGTCTGGTGGATGTAAAAAGTGAGGAAGAAGACGGCCAGCAAACCTCCTGCCGTAAGTATAATAATCGCCAGATTTTTTCTCATGACTGTACCCCTGTGCAACAGCTCTTGCCGATTTTTATATCACCATTAACACTTGAAATCTAATATAAAAAGAAAAAATGCTTGGATGAGACTTTTAGGAAGAGAGGTCTCTTTGTAGGATCTGGCGTCCTGGAGGCAGGGTGCCGAACCGTCGTTGGGCAGCGCCGGATCGTCTCCTTAATAGGGCTTCATCGAGATAATGTGGGATACAGATCCGGGAAAAACCATCCCGCGGCATGAATCGGAAACCCCAGTCGAACGTCGCCTTTCGGCGTATCCGAGACAAGCAGCCCTTCCCCGATAAGTTGTCCCAGCAGACTTCTCCCTGTCCGTTCTTTCAGGCCTGACGCCGCAATGACCGATCCCCGGGCCGCTTCGCCCTTAACCAGTACCTCCTGGAGCATTCGGGCCGATTCAGCCTTTAGCCCCTTCTCCCTTGCCGAGCCGGGGATCATGCCGGAGCTGCGGAGTTCTACATACCGCCCGATGCGTTCAACCAGTTCTTCCAACCGCAGCAAGCCCCCCATATATTCCACCTGGTCGAGGCACACCGTAAGAAAGAAGCGGCAAAAATAAATCAGCCCTTCATTGGAGAGATTTCCCCTGCCGTCCAGGTCGTTCCGACGGGGTGCATCGGCCCGGGCAATGGCAGATTTGTAATCGACGTTCCTGCGGGCCAGCCCACGGCTTACCGACCAGAGTCCGAAACCGTGAACGGGAATCCGGTGAAAATATGCCTCGGTGAAGAGGCGCGCCACCCGACCGTTGCCATCGAGGAAGGGGTGAACCCACATCAGGCGATGGTGGGCTGCCGCGGCCGCAACAAACTTCAGCGCACCATGATGCCTGTCCGGCGCATAAAATTCACCGAAATGGTCGAGAAACGCCTTGAGTGAGCCATGCTCCGGCGGCTGGTGATATCCCACCTTAACGGACTCTTTGCGGAGCTCTCCCGGTATGACCAGGCTTTCCCTACCCGTTTCGGGATTCTTCACGACCCGGAATTCCTCAGGCAGTTGCCGGTAGAACTCACGGTGAATGGTACAGAGAAATTCCCGGCCGGTCATGTTGACTTCCGACCCTTCCCGTAGTTTCTTCTCCATATCCCTCTGGACGGTGATATGGGCGACGCTTTCCCGTTGGAGATTGCGCTTGGCCGGTTCGGAATCATACTCCTTCTGCATGGCGCGGACGATGTCATGAGGGTGGGTGTTATGACCCTCGATCAGATTGGAATAGTAACTGTTGATGATCCTGAGCAGCTCCCGAAGCGTGTTGAGCGTCACGGGATGCTGTCTGTTACCGAGCGCGGCAGATTTCTGGATCACCTCCAGGGCAAGGTCTTGAAGATCGTCCGCCTCTTCGGGCAGGAGAGGGGTCATTCGCTGGATTTGAGAGCGCATGTTGTTGCCTCTAATTGCCGATATTTTTGCCGTCAAATAGTCTGTAAATAATCCATGATTACGGGGAAGATTATACTATGATCAAATTTAATGCAATATTTTTTGCCGATTTATTTGCCGATGTACGGAATCTCTTCGTTGGTAACGGAGACGCACGGAGGATCCCTCAGGAAGCGCATCGAGGAGACCTTTCTCCGATCCGTCTCGAACAGAGGCGACTCATGGTCACGGACACGAACATGACTTCAGGTTTCAGCGCCGCCGGCCGCACTCGTGACGTTGTAATTCAGTTTGCCGGATCATGCCAGGGGCGCGGGTGGCGGGCAGGGACAGATTATACCTTGAGCCCCCTGGCGCGGGCCAATTCCCTCAACTGCATTTCAATGTCGGGGTTTGACTCCATCAGCCTTTGAAGATCGTTGCTTGTGATTCTATAGACAGAGGTAAAATCTTCCGTGGCTTTGATATCGGCGGTCCGGCGTTCGGTAAAGCCTGCTGCGGTGAACTCGCCGACGATAGCGGGCGGCGTGAATATTATTTCTGTCCCGGGAATTTCCAGGGCGCCGTGGGCCAGCACATATCCGCAGTCTTCCGTTTCCCCTTTTCTGATCAGGTAATCTCCTGCATTCAAATGAATATTGTTCAAAGAAAGGGCGAGATGAGTTTTTTCCGTGACATCCAGTTTCCCGAATATCATCGTCCGGCTCAGCAGCTCACGCCGCCATCCGCAATCGTAATGTCTCCTTCGAAAACGCTTGTGATCTGTTTGTATCTATCCTGCGAGATGACGCCTTGCTCCAGCATCTTTTGAGCACAGGAGATCCCCACGGTATCTGAAGTGATTTGAATCTCCGCAGGCAGCTCGCGCCGGAGTCTTTTTCTCGCCTTGACGGAAATGCAGGGGATGGGATGGGCCGTGTAGAGAAACAAGAACTCGATGCCGGAGATGGTTATCCAATTTTCTGTCACAACAGGATGAAAGTCAAAATACTGCCTAACTGCCAATTCCTGCACCAGTCAATATAGTCGTCATCCGAACGGCTATCATCGACCTGGCTTCCGTATTCTTTGGCCAGATTGAACGGAGGGTCGGCAAAGATAGTATCGATAGAACCGTCATTAATAAAAGGCAGGACATTCAGGCAATCACCTTCATATAAGGCGCCGTAGCGACTGGAAAAAGCCAGGCGCTGTTCTATCCCCGGGTTCACAACATCAGTCGGTGTCCAAAATTCAATTTCTTCAAGTAGCGGTAAGGACATGGCGAGTCAATCACCCTCAGATGGAATTTTTCTATTTAAAAATCTGCTTGGAATATATGCCAAAACTTCCGTCTCAGCAAGGAAGAACATGCCATGTTTTATCTTTGATGGGTAATCCGGAGGGGTGATCATGCCTCCATGTTTGCAAATGCAAATCAAATTTAAGCACCGTTTCGAACCCGTCTCCTGCCGGATTGAGGCTATGGTTCACAGCAAACCCTGTCTTTCTCCTCTTCGCCGTGCTCTTTGAGCCGTGCATAGGACCGGACGTAAACGCACTTCTCCTTGTTCGGATAGACCTCGCACCACCCCTCGAAGGAGTCGCCACAGGCGCCGTTCCGCTGCTTCTTGGGGCATTGGCTCATCGGGCAGAGGTAGGCCAGTCCTCTTCCTTTCCTGGTTTAAAAGGTTCAAGGGATTAAATGTATGCTCTGCCTGTTGCCGGTCTTTCTTGATGCTTGGGGGGTAAATAAGTCTCGGGTTGGAATTTACCGTGTCCTGCTTTGGGCCTGACGCGCCACTTCTCTGAGCTTTGGGAGGATTATACAGATACCGGAGGATGTCAACAACTTTCCACTTGGGTTAAGTTAAGACATTCTCCACCGCACATTCAGCAGACTTTACTTCTTTCGGAAACAGAATAGTAAACGTCGTTCCCCTGCCCTCCTCGCTTTCCACCATGATCGAGCCGAGATGGGCATCCACAATGCTTTTCACGATGGAAAGCCCCAGACCGGTGCCTACAATCTGACGGGTCTCACTGGATTTGACACGGTAAAATCTATCGAAGATGCGGGAAATGTCTTCCTGTTTTATGCCGATTCCCGTATCGGTAACGGATATCTTTACAAAGGAGTTGTCGTCTTCCAGCCTGACCAGAATACTCCCTCCTTCTTGAGTATATTTAATCGCATTGGATATGAGATTCGTGAATATTCCTTCCATGCTGTTGCGGTCTGCGTTTATATGGGGAGTCGCCGAAGTCGAAACAAACTCCAGTGAAATCTTCTTCGCAGCGGCCTCGATGTTTATCAACTCAACCACACGACTGACAACCTCTTGCAACGAAACAGATTCCTTATACTGGACCATTTTGCCGGCCTCGATCTTGGAGAGGTCAAGGAGGTCTCTGATAAGATCAAGCACCCCCTTTGTGCGCTCCTTTGCCCGTCTTAAGAGCTGTTCCTGCTTTTCCGTAATTTCCCCCGCCATCTTGTTCAGAATTACATTTAATTGCTGCTCTACCGTGGCGATAGGCGCCCTTAATTCATGGGCAACCATAGCAATAAAGTCGGACTTCATCTTATCCAATTCTTTCAAATAACTGATATCCTGCAGAACGGTCACGGATCCCATAATCTCACCACTATCGGAACGGACGGGGGCCGTATGGGCTCGCAGGTAAAGATTGGCGGTATTGCCGATGCACAGCTCCTGTGATATCGAAACGTATCCGGAATCTAAGGTATTCAGACTCTTTTCAATAGTTGTTAAAAGCTCGGGAGGAAGATTGCATTCCGAACTTATGCTTCCCAAAAGCTGTAATTCCGGCATGGCAAGCATGCGGCTGGCGGCAGGATTCGTAAGGGCGATGCAACTTTCGCTGTCACATACTAAGACGCCGTCCCCCATACAATTAATGATTGTTTTTAGTTTTGACTTTTCCGCGGCAATGTCGCGAAGCGATCGTTCCCTTTCCCGGCGTAAAAATTCCGTTTCCTTTTGCAGAAGCCTTCTTTCCAACGCCCTCCGCACCACCAGCCGGAGTTGATCCGGTGTAAAAGGCTTGGAAGTAAAATCGTAGGCCCCCTTTTTCATGGCCTCCACCGCCGATTCCACAGTTGCATGTCCCGTAATAACTACTACAAGCAGATTGGAGTCAATTTCACGGATTCTCTCTAATGTCTCCATCCCGCTCAGGCCGGGCATCATCAGATCAAGGAGGATGAGATCTATTTCTGACGGATGGCGACGGATTTCATCCAGCCCTTGATGACCGTTTTCTGCGGTAATCACTGTCCAACCGTCCCGCGAGAGGATACGCGTGCAACCATCCCTCATTACCTGTTCATCGTCAATGATAAGAATTTTTACCTTATCCGGCATGTACCCACCTGTAATAAATCTTAAGTCTTCACTATTTTCGAACTCTCGATAAAGTCAAAAAAAGAACAATTATCAGACAGCGCCACCACTATTGCTTAGCAAGAAGCGCCTCTATCCTCTCCACCAACACCTGAGGTTCCACAGGCTTGTCGATGAAATCGTCGGCTTCCGTTTCCATACCCATCCGCTGAGTAAAACGCGTTGTGGGAATATTAGCAACCACTGCCGTTAAAAGCAGGACGGGAATGCCGCTCAAATCCGGATCGGCTTTCAGCTCCTTGCATACACTGTATCCATCCTTGTCGGGCATCATTACATCAAGCACAATCAGGTCCGGCTTTTCATTTCTTGCTTTTTCCAGGCCTTCTATCCCTCCATAGGCAGCGATTACGTCATACTTTTTCGATTTCAAGATTATGGATGTCGTCTCAACAAGATCCGGGTCATCGTCAACTACTAAAATCTTCTTACCCATAATATCCTCCTTAATTTAACTTAACTGTTTGTCCCAGTGAAAAAAGGCGAAACCTGCAAGGCTCCTATTTTCGCCTCTAATTGATTACCGCGAAAATGCATCAGATCAATGGCCCGCGCCGGACACTCCGCTGCACAGGTGCCGCAGCCCTTGCAAAGAACTGCATCAATCTCCGCCTCGCCATGCATATTCACTACGGGCACATCATAGGGACATACCCGGACACAGGTCAGGCAGGCGGCACAACGTTCTCCCGAAACAACCGCCACCACCCCGCCAACCAGCAGGGAATCACGGGAAAGAATAGTAGCTGACCGGGCGGCGGCGGCCTCTGCCTGGGCAATCGTTTCATTGATCGTCTTCGGATAATGCGCCATACCGCACAGATAAAGGCCGTCACTGGCAAAATCTACGGGGCGGAGTTTCATGTGCGCCTCAAGGAAGAATCCCTCGGAACTCAAGGGAAATTTAAATATATTTGCCAGCTCTCTGCTTCCCTCAGAGGGGATGACAGCCTGAGAGAGTACGAGAATATCCGGCGTAAGCGTAAGGGGCAGATGAAGCATCGGTTCCTCAATCTCTACCTGAAGCCTTCCATCCATTGACGCAACCCGCGGCTTATTTCGGTCGTCAAAACGGATGAAGATAACCCCCTTTACCCTCGCTTCCGTGTAAATGCTTTCCTTGAAGCCGTATGCTCTCATATCTTTGAATAAAATGATAATGGAACATTCAGGGTTCATTTCCTTCATCTTCACAGCATTTTTGAGCGCAAGCGCGCAGCAGAGACGGCTGCAATAAAAGGGAATCAGGCCGTTATCGTCCCAGGGTCCAGCACACTGAATCATGACAAGAGATTTCGCATCGGTAAGAACAGGATCGCGGACAGCAATCATATTTTCAAAGTCCCTTTGGGTAATCACCTGTTCATTATCCCCCAGCAGATAGTTCTTGCCCCGGTATTCCCTGCCTCCGCTGGCAATGATTGTCGTTCCATGTTCGATGATCATCTGGCGGGGACCGTCAACCTCGGCAACCTTCGTTTGAAAGTTGCCCATTGCCCCGCTGTTTTCCACTACTCTATAGCCACGCAGGACTTCTATTCGAGGATGAGTATCTACTCGTTTTTTGAGATCTTCAAGAAATTGATGTGGATCACCGCCTTCCGCACTGAAATGTATGTGCTGAAGGGAACCGCCCAGTTCTTTTTCCCTCTCCAGCAGGTAGACGACAAATCCCTGATCTGCCAGGTTCAAGGAGCTGATCATACCGGCTAAACCACCGCCCACAACGAGAGATTTGTGCACAAGGCTACGTTCCGTAAGGTGGAGTGGCTCCAAATTGGACGAACAGGCAACGGCCATGTTGACAAGCTGTTTCGCCTTTTCCGTCGCCTCCTTATTTTTTCCCATATGCACCCAGGAACACTGATCGCGGATGTTGGCCATTTCGAAGAGGTAGGGATTGATGCCCACTTCCCGGATCGTTTCCCGGAACAGCGGTTCATGGGTGCGCGGAGAGCAGGAAGATACAACCAGCCGGTTCAGTCCCAGTTCCACTATCCTTTCTTGAATCAGTTTCAGTGAATCGGCAGAACAGGTGTAGGTTGTATTTTCCGCATGGACAACACCGGGAAGATTCTTTACATGGGCAACCACGTCTTTTACATCCACCGTCCCGGCAATATTGGAACCGCAACTACAGACGAAGACGCCGATCCTCGGCTCTTCCTCTGGGGAGATTACCTTTTCAGGTGGATAGTCCTTCTTGCGTACCAGTGTCCCGCGAGCTTCGCCCAAAAGGGCAAGGGCCTTTGCCGCGGCGCCGCTTGCCTGCGTCACGCTATCGGGTATGTCTTTTGGCTCTGCAAAAGAACCGCACACATAGATGCCGGGACGGCTTGTTTCCAGGGGATGGAAATCCCGGGTAAAGCAAAACTGGTGAACATTCAGGTCGATCCCGGCCACACCAGCCAATTCTCTGATCTGTGCAGGGGCGGACATGCCGATGCTGAGGATAACCAGATCCACCCGTTCTTCCCGTATGGCGGGATCATCCATTCCGTTACGATAGCGGATAATGATCTCTTTCGATTGCGGGTCTTCTTCCAGAGCGGAAATCCGGCAGGAAACATAGGTTATCCCCTTTGATTTGCCTCTCTCATAATAGGCGTCAAAACCTTTGCTGAAGGCGCGCATATCCATCTGAAATATGCGGCATTCCACCCCCGGCAAATGCTCCATGGCCAGCATGGCTTCCTTCGTGGCATACATGCAGCAAACGGAGCTGCAGTAGTCGTTGTCTTTGTTGCGGGAGCC
>CAKKRN010000265.1 GCA_919902745.1 Syntrophaceae bacterium
CTCGAAAACAGGTCTTGGGGGTTCAATGGGGTTGTTCCCGCTGGGCAATGGTGAGGTTTTCATGTGGCGTTACAATCCCCGCTGAAATAATCAGCGTAAAGGCCTCTTCCACAGTCATGCGGAGTTCGATCAGTTCATCCCGCGGAACCATGATGAAAAATCCTGTCGTCGGCGTCAGCGCAAGCGGCATGAAAACACCGACGCAGGGGCTTTTCTGCCCGATAATATTCTGGATTTCGCCATCGGGGGTTCCGGTGACGAATCCAATGCTGTAAACCCCGCGACGGGGATACTCGACCAGCACCACCTTCTTGAAACTCTGCGCCTTGTCCATGAACAGACTGTCGGCAATCCGTTTGATGGCCTGATAGACGCTCCGGACGAACGGAATCTTTCCGACGAGATGTTCGCCGAAGCGGACCAACCGGTTTCCGAGGTAGCTCGTCGTCACCAAACCGCAGACGAAGATGAGAATGACCGTGACGATGGCGCCCAGTCCGGGGATATGAACATGCAACAAGTTATCAGGCTGATATTGCGTAGGAATAACCTGCAGGAGGTTATCCATCATACCCATGATGAAGGAGAGGATATAGATCGTGAGCCCCGCCGGAATGACGACGGCCAGACCGGTTAGAAAGATCCTTTTTATTCTCTTTTTCAACATTCCCATCCTCTATTACGATTGCATCGACTGCGCGGATTTATACCAGAATCCGAAAATGGTTTCAATGGCTTATTTGAACAAGACCGAAATGAGGGCAGGAAGACTCTCCCGCTGGATACCCCTTTGGGGAGAAACCACCGGCGGCTGAAACGATCGATTATGCCGGCCGATGTTTGATCCGGTTCTTTTCATCGACGAGGATGCACTTCGGAGCCCAGTTTGCCGCGTCGGCCTCATCGACCATCACATAACTGGCGATGATGATCAGATCCCCGCGAGCGACCTTCCTCGCCGCCGCGCCGTTGAGACAGATGGTCCCCGAATCCCTCGGGCCCGGAATGACGTAGGTTTCAAATCGCTCCCCGTTCGAAACATCATAGATGGCGACCTTTTCATAGGGGAGGAGATCCGCCTCCCCCATGAGCTGTTCGTCAATCGAAATGCTGCCCTCGTAATGGAGATCCGCGTCGGTCACCGTCGCCCGGTGGAGCTTCGACTTGAGCATGAACCTCTGCATGATCATCTTCCTCCCGCGTGGAATATTCTCTCTCCGGCTTCCAGGGATTCCCCGAAAACGCGGTTGTCGATCAATCTTGTCTTCCCGACCCGGACCGCCAAAGCCAGTACGCATTCGCCCTCGATTCGCGCCACGTCCTTCATGTTCTTTACATCACAGATTTGGGCGTAATCGATCTCCGTGTGGGGATAACCGGCGATCCATGCACGCACTTTTTCCAGAATGGAAGAGGCGTACCGCTCCCCGTTGTCGTAGAGCTCCCCGGCAAGGTCAAGGGAGCGGCTCAGGCTCCGGGCGGAATTTCTCTCTTCCGGGTTCAGGTAGACATTCCGCGAGCTCATCGCCAGTCCGTCGGGCTCGCGCGTCGTATCCATGCCGACCACCTCGATGTCCATATTCAGATCGCGGACCATCCGCCGGATCGTGACATACTGCTGGAAATCCTTCTTCCCGAATATCGTGACATGGGG
>CAKKRN010000266.1 GCA_919902745.1 Syntrophaceae bacterium
ATCCTTCGTCTCCGCTTCCGCCGATGCCGGCCCCCCCGGAAGGGGACGGTTGATCCGGATCGCGGCCTTCGCTTTGAGCCCTTCGATCCAGATTTTGTAGGCTTCGGCCTCCTTCTGTTTTCGCAGATCGGCGATAACCTTCTCTCTCACATCCGCAAACTTCCGGCCGCCGGCCGCCGCCTGTCCCAGGACCTTGAAGATATGGAAACCGTAAGGGCTCCGGGCCACGCGGCTCACCTTTCCCACCGGCAGGGAAAAGACCATCCGGTCGATCGCCTCGGGCATCACCCCCCGTTCGAAGAAACCGAGATCGCCGCCCCTCGCCGCTTCCGGGCCGATGGAAACTTCCCGCGCCACCTTATCAAAATCCTCCCCCGCCTTCAATCTTTTCAGGATCCCCTCCGCCCGGTCGCCGTCGGGAAGAACGATCTGCGCGACACGCACCCGCCGATCCGTGGCGTAGGCCCTGCGATTGGCAATGTAATACCGCTCCGCCTCCTCTTCCGCCACCTGAATCTTTGCATTCACGTCCCGGGCAATGAGTTTCTCGAGTAGCATCCGCTTCCGCAGGGCCTCCTTCCATTCGGGCAGACTAATTCCGCCTTCACCGAAGAGTTTGTCGAACTGGCCGTTGTAATCCTTCCGGATCTCCTCCATCCGGGCGGCGAGCTCCGCTTCCCCGATGGAAAGATAAAGATCACGGGCGCGCTGGATCATGATCCTCTCCCGAATCAGGTTATCGAGGACCTCCTCCTTCAGGCTTTCCGTTTCCTCTGTCTTCAGCGGAATTTCCCTTTTCGCAAGGGCCGTCTCCTCCCCCAGGGCTTTTTCAAACTCCCTGAGATCAATCGATTGGCCGTTCACGGTCGCAACCGCGGGCGCCGGGGGTTGAGAAGGTTTCTCGCCCCCGCAGGCCGCAAGGAATGAAAGCATAACGATCAACAGCAGCATCCCCCGCAGGGCCTCTCTTAGTAAGAAGTGCTGAGTGCTGAGGACTGAGAAAAAGCAAAGACGGATCATCCCTAAAAACCCCCAAAACTAATTTGTTTTACTCAGCACTCAGTCCTTAGCACTAAGCACTCAGGATACCGCATCGTGTCCCCAAAAAGTTTTCATACTTTTTCCGAAGCCGTCAGTCATGGCATCACCCATTTCAGCCCCTCAGCTCCTGAAGCAATTCCCGCGCCCGGGTCAGGACCGCCGACCCTGCAAGCCCCGGCATGGGGATGGTCAATTTGAGATCGGGGCTAAGCTGCACCCCCCGCACCTTCCTTCGGTAGATCTCGATGATCCGGACGGGGTCGACCGGGCTCTTCTCTTGCAGGAATACCGACATCGCCCTGCCGTCGTAGCCCATCTTCTTCCCCTTGAGGGTCTTGAGGAGGTTGCGGATCCCGATCACTGCAAGGAGGTTCTCCACCTCGAGGGGAACAAGGCCGTAGCAATCCAGCAGCTCGTCGCGGATCCCGCAAAGCTCCTCGTCGGTCGAAGTTAGGGAGACCCGCTTGTAGGTCACCAGCCTCCGGTGTTCGTCGGCCATGTACGCCTCGGGGATGAACGCCGGGATCCCGAGATGGATCTCCGGCCGGACCTCCTCCTCCGGCGCCGGCTCTCCCTTGATCTCCCGGATCGCCTTATCCATCAGCTCCGTGTAGAGCTCGTAGCCCACGGCAGAGACGTGTCCGGACTGGGAGATCCCGAGCAGGCTCCCCGCACCTCGGATCTCCAGGTCGTTGGAGGCGATCCGGAAACCGGAACCCGGTTCGGTGAAGTCCATGATCACCTGGAGCCGCTTCTGGGCGTCGCGGGAGAGCATCGCCCCTTTGGGAACAAGGAGGTAAGCGGAGGCCTCCTCTTTTGACCGCCCCACCCTCCCCCGGATCTGATAGAGCTGTGCAAGGCCGAAGCGGTCGGCCCGGTTGATGATGATCGTGTTCGCCGTCGGGATGTCGAGGCCGGAACCGATGATCGACGTGCAGACGAGGACATTGTCCTCCCGCCGGACGAACCGCGCCATCGCCCCCTCGATCTCCGTCGGCTTCATCCGGCCGTGGACCACCCCCACCTGCGCCTCCGGGACGAGCTTCTGGACGAGGCGGGCCATCGTGAAGATCGACCGGACGCGATCGTGGAGAAAGAAGATTTGCCCGTTTCTTGCCAGCTCACGGCGGATCGCGTCGGCAATCACCTCCTCGTTGAATTCCAGGACGTGGGTCTTTACCGGGAGGCGGTCCTCCGGCGCGGTGTTGATGATGGAGAGATCCCGGATTCCGACGAGCGACAGGTGGAGCGTCCGCGGAATGGGGGTCGCCGTCAGGGTGAGGACGTCGACCAGCGTCCGCAATTTTTTGAGTTTCTCCTTGTGGCTGACGCCGAAGCGCTGCTCCTCGTCGATGATGACAAGGCCCAGGTTCCGGAAGGTCACGTCCTTCTGGAGAAGCCTGTGGGTGCCGATGACGATGTCCACCGCCCCCCGGGCGAGGCCGTCGAGGATCTCCCTCTGCTCGGCCTTTGTCCGGAAGCGGTTCAGGACCTCGACGCGGATTGGATAGGGTTTCAGACGCCGGGAGAAGGTCTGGTGGTGCTGTTCGGCGAGGATCGTCGTGGGGACGAGAACAGCCACCTGTTTCCCATCCAGGGCGGCCCGGAGCGACGCCCGCATCGCCACCTCGGTCTTCCCGAACCCGGCGTCGCCGCAGATCAGGCGGTCCATCGGCTTGCCGCCGTTCATGTCGAGATGGATCTCCTCGATCGCCTTCGTCTGGTCCGACGTCTCCTCAAATTCAAAGGAAGCGCAGAACTCGTCGTAGATCCGGTCTGGGGCGGCGAAGGCCTCCCGGTCCATCACCTCCCGGGCGGCGTAGATGGAGACCAGCTCCTCGGCCACCTCGCGGACCGACTTCTTCACCCGTTCCTTGACCGTCTCCCAGGAGGTCCCGCCCAATTTGTCCACCTTCGGGACGAACCCGTCCGGGCCGATGTAGCGCTGGATCTGATCGATCCGGTCGACGGGGAGGTAGAGCCGGTCGTTCTCCTTATACGCGATCAGTAGAAAATCGTTTTCGATCCCGCCCGCGGTCAGCTTCTGGAGGCCCCGGTAGCGGCCGATGCCGTGCTCGGTGTGAACGACGAAATCGCCCCCGGCCAGTTCCCCAAACGACTTGAGGAAATACCCCTCCCGGGCCGGACGGACCCGCCTCCGCAAAACCTTCTTCCCGAAGATCTCCTCCTCGGATAGGACGACGAGGTTCATGCCGGGAAGGTGGAATCCGCCGCTGATCCGCCCTTCCCGGAGAAGAAGGGCGCCGGGCAGGCCGTCCGTTTCAAGCCCTTCCAGGAATGGAGCGGCCTTTTTCCGGACGGGGAGGTCGTACCGCGCGAGGAGCTGTCCCGTCCGCTGCATGCACTCCTGCCCGCCGCAGACGAAGACGACCCGCTTCCCCTCCCCGAGCCATCCCCGGATCTTCTCCGCGAGCGGCATGAGAAGACCGGCCTCTTCGGCCTCCGTCCGGATCGCCTCGCCGAGGGCGATATCCCGCTCCAGGTAAAAGCGTATAAGGTGTCGGTCATCGTCTCCGGTCCCGAGGGAGAGACCCGCCAGGTGGAGCTGCCGCATCTCCCGCAGGCGCCCGGAAACCTCCGCTGAGGTCAGGTAGGCCGCCTCCTTCTCCAAGTGGAACCGTTCCCCGTCGTGGGCCTTGAGGATGAAACGGTCGAGGTCGTTTTCGATCCTCTCCTGCGCCAGCGCGATCGCGAGCGGGTCATCGAGGACAAGGAGTCCGCCCGCCGGTAGGTAGTCGAAGGGCGTGCCGAGTCCTTGATCCCCCGGATCGTCGTTGCCGGCGGCGTCATAGAAGAGGGAATGGAACAGCGGGTTGACCGCAGAGCCGAGGCCGGTCGCGATCATCTCGGCGAGCTTGTCCTTCACGGCCCGCGGGAGTTCCAACTCGTTGGACCGCCGGCGGATGTTCCGGACGGCGCGCTCCCGCCGCGAGGGGGTGAGGATCACCTCCCGGGCCGGGAAGAGCCTGAATTCAGCGAGTTCGGTGAGAGAACGCTGGGTGGCCTCGTCGAATGAGCGGATCGATTCCAGCTCATCGCCGAAGAACTCCAGGCGGTATGGATGGTCGGCCGGAGGGGGAAAAAGGTCGATGACATTTCCCCGGACGCTGAACTCCCCTTTCCCTTCCACCAGCGTCACGCGGCCGTAGCCCCCTTCCGTCAGCCTCTGTACGAATTCGTCCCGCTCGCGGCAGTCGCCCACCGAAACCCACTCGACATAGCCTTCGAGGATCTCGCGCGGAATCACCTTCTGCATGAGGGCGCGGATGGGGATCACCACGACGGCCGGCCCGCCGTAGGCCAGACGGTGGAAGACCTCCAGGCGGGCAAGCTCCGTCTCCCGCTGGAATGCAAACATATCCGTCGTCAGGAGATCCCATGGGGGCAGGAGGAACGCCTGATCCTCCCCCAGGAAGAGGGAGAGATCCCGGACGCAGGCGTCCGCATCCTTTTCGGTCGGAGCAATCACGATGAGGGGTCGGTGCAGATGCCGGAAGAGAAGGGCGATGACGAAGGCCCGGGCCGCACCCTCCAGGCCTCCAACGGCAATCCGCTCCTCCCCGCGGCCGAGCTTCTCCAACAGCTCCCGCAGGGCGGGATCGCCCGGATTGTTTCTGATTTCAACTATCTTTCTCACAGACGGTCTCATAAAATTAAGACCCCCTTGACCGGAGGTTTTCAGGGGAATCATTCCGAAGCGGAGATGACAACGGTATGCAAACGCATCATCTTTGCGATCTTGTCTATCAATATTGGGTCATTGCCCTTCAATATCATCAGGCTGAACTATAATTACTATAATATTGGGTGCATTTATTCAAGCGGTAATATCTCCCCGCTGTCGTGGCAAACTTGCGGTCCACTCTCCTCCATCCGCCAGCCCAT
>CAKKRN010000267.1:0-5325 GCA_919902745.1 Syntrophaceae bacterium
GCCGCGATCGCATCCACCAGCTCCGGGATCGTGTAGCGCTCCTGGAGGATGTCCACGGGAAGGCCGGCCTTTCTCGCCGCCGCTTCCGTCACCGGACCGATGCAGGCTATCCGGACCTTGGACGGAAG
Source organism: Syntrophaceae bacterium (assembly GCA_919902745.1). Lineage (GTDB taxonomy): Bacteria > Desulfobacterota > Syntrophia > Syntrophales > UBA5619 > UBA5619. The sequence goes on from CAKKRN010000267.1 coordinate 129, forward strand.
ATGGAAATCCGGCCCCATGATCCCGAGGAAATGGGCCACGGTCGAGGGGCTCGTGAATGTGATCGCATCAACCTTCTCATCGGCAAGGAACGACAACAGCTCGGCGGCCTCGCGGTCCGAGCGGACGGTCCGGTAAGTCGTCGCCACATCGACGGTTGCACCCATTTTTGCGAGCCCCTCCGGAATGACATCGCGCGCCTCTTTGGCCCGCGGAAGGAGGACCCGGCTTCCCCGGAGATCCTCGCCGGCAAAGGCCCGGACGACCCCCTCGGAGATGAACTCCTCCGGAACGAGATCCACCCGGATTCGGAGCGCCTCGACCGCGGCGGCCGTCGCCGGGCCGATCGTGGCGATCCGGATCCCCTTCAGATCCCGGATGTCCCGACCCCGCTCACGCAGGCGCTGGAAAAAGAAGGCCACACCGTTGGCGCTCGTGAAGATGAGCCACCGGTAGCTCTCCAGACGGTCGATCGCCCCGTCAAGCTCTGCCCAACTCTCCGGCGGCGCGCTCCGGATTACCGGAAAATGGATCACCCTCGCCCCTCCGGCCCGAAGAAGTTTCGCAAACCCCTCCGCCTGCGCCTCCGGTCGTGTAATGACGATCCCCCGGCCGAAGAGGGGTTTCGTCTCGAACCAGTTCAAGGTTTCCCTGAGCCCGACCACACCCCCGACGACGAAGACGGAGGGCGGCGTAAAACGGCTCTCCGCGGCTTTCTGCGCGATATTGCCAATGGTTCCGGTCAACGTCTCCTGGTCCGGCGTTGTACCCCAGCGGATCAACGCGGCCGGCGTTGCGGGGTCTTTTCCGCAGCGGATCAGGTTCTCCGCGATCGCCGGGAGGTTTTTCACCCCCATCAGAAACACGAGCGTCCCGATTCCGGCAAGCGACTGCCAGTTCAGGCCGCTCTTCCCCTTGTTGGGATCCTCATGGCCCGTGACGAAGGCCACCGACGCGGTATGATTCCGGTGGGTCAGCGGGATCCCTGCATAGGCGGGAACGGCGACCGCCGAACTGACGCCGGGCACAACCTCAAAGGGGATGCCCGCCTCCCGGAGCACCTCTGCCTCCTCGCCGCCGCGGCCGAAGATGAAGGGATCGCCGCCCTTGATGCGGGCGACCACCGCCCCGTTTCCCGCCTCTTCAACGAGGCGTCGATTGATCTCATTCTGGACAAGGGTGTGCTCGCCTACCCGTTTTCCGGCGTAGATCCGGCGGACATCCGGCCGGGCATGGCGGAGAATCTCGGGATTGACCAGATGGTCGTAAATGATCACATCGGCCTCCCGGATGCACTCCACCCCCCGGAGGGTGATCAGCCCCGGATCACCCGGCCCGGCGCCGATGATATAAACCCTGCCCTGTTTCGTCATGAGTCGCTTCTCATGGTGTTATCAAATTCATTGCCTCAATGGGGACACGATGCGGCATCGTGTCCCCATAGCGCCCTTAATAGACCGCATCGAGCAGGGCGCGGCCGCCCTGCTCCAGGATGTGCTCCGCCAGATTTTCTCCGAGTTTTGCAAATTCCGTGGCAGGTCCCGTCACACGATGGCTGATCATCGTCCGCCCGTCGAGGCTTCCGACCAGCCCCTCCACCGCGATCTCCCCGCCGTTCTTTTTCGCGAAGGCCGCAATCGGAAGCTGGCAGCCGCCGCCCAACCGTTTCAGGAAACTCCGCTCCGCGCCGACCTCGCAGAAGGTCACCGGATCATTGAGAAAGGCAACCACCTCGCGGCAGCGGGCGTCATCCCGCCGGGTTTCGATGCCGATCACCCCCTGGCCGACGGCCGGGAGCATCAGCTCCACCGGAATGAACTGGGAAACCCGTGAGGCCCACCCCATCCGCCGGATCCCCGCAGCCGCGACGATCACACCGTCGAGCCCCTCCGTTTCCAGCTTCCGGATCCGCGTATCGAGATTCCCGCGCAGCGGAACGATCTCGAGATCCGGCATCCGGTTTCGGAGCTGAAAGGCGCGCCGGAGGGAGCCGGTACCGATCCTTGCCCCGTGGGGCATCTCCTCCAGCTTGCGGTTCCCCCGCGAAATCAGGACGTCCCGCGGATCTTCCCGCAGCGGCGTCACCGCGATCTCCAGGGCCTCCGGCAGCTCGGCCGGAACATCTTTCATGCTGTGGACGGCCAGATCCACGTCACCCCGGAGGAGCGCCTCTTCGATCTCCTTGATGAAGAGCCCCTTCCCGCCAATCGCGGCCAGGGAGACGTCCTGCATGATGTCCCCTTTCGTCCGGATGGTGACCAGTTCCACGGCAACTCCCGGATGACGCTCCCGGATACGGTCCGCAACCCACCCGGACTGCGTCAGCGCCAGGGCGCTCCCCCTCGTTCCAAGCCTGAATGTCTTCTGAATGGTATCCTCCTTGCCCCCCACTCTTTTATGGGGACACGATGCGGCATCGTGTCCCCAACCCTTTCGATGCCGCATCGTGTCCCCAACCGTCACAACTTGAACAACCTCTGGACGGCCGCGACATACGGGAGCTCATCCTTCTCGCGGCTCTCCTCCTTGAGACCGGTGATCGGATCGTGCAGGATCTTGTTGACGATGGAGGCGGCCAGCCACTCGATCCGCAACCGCTCCTCCGCGTCCAGCCCTCCGAGCCAGCGGGCGGATCTCTCCATTTCCCCCCGGACGATCCCCTCCATCTTCCCGCGCAGCGCCACGATCGTGGGCACGACGGCAAGGGCGTTAAACCACTTCTCGAAGGCCGTGACCTCCTCGGCGATGATCTCCTCAGCCTTCATCGCCTCGGTCTTCCGCACCTCCCGGTTCGCATCGACCACGTCCTGCAGGTGGTCGATATTGTAGAGATAGACGTTTTCGATCTCGCCGGCCGCGGGATCGATGTCCCTCGGAACGGCGATATCGATCAGAAAGAGCAGGCGGTCCCGCTTCCGCCGCAGCGCCGTGGCCACCATCTCCTTGGTCAGAATGTAGCCCGGTGCACCGGTGGAGGCGATGACGATATCCACCTCCGGCAGGACCTCGGGAAACCGGTCGAAGGCCACAGGAGTCCCCTGAAACAGGGCCGCCATCTCCTCGGCCCTGGAATAGGTCCGGTTCGCGATGTGGATGCGGCCCACCCCCTGGCGGAGCAGGTGGCGTGCCGCCAGTTCCGACATCTCTCCGGCGCCGATCAGAAGGACCGACTTCCCCTTGAGATTGCCGAAGATCTTTTTCGCCAGTTCCACCGCCGCATAGCTGACGGAAACGGCATTGCCGGCGATCCCCGTCTCCGTCCGAACCCGCTTGGCAACCAGGAAGGCGTGGTGACTCAGCCGGTTCAGGAGGACCCCCGTCGTCCGGTGATCGACCGCCATGCGGTAGGCCTCCTTCATCTGCCCCAGGATCTGCGGCTCCCCCATGACCATGGAATCGAGGCTCGACGTCACGCGGAAGAGATGGCGGACCGCCTCCAGATCCCGGTAGACGTACAGGCATCGCTCCATCTCGGCAATGTCGAGATTCCCCTGACCGTATATGAAGGACTTCAGCCCGGCGACGGCCTGCTCGCTGTCTGTCACGCGGGAGATGACCTCAACCCGGTTGCAGGTGGAAAGACAGATCGCCTCACGGATCTCCGTCAGACGCATCAGCTCCGGGAGAGTCCGGTCCACCTCCGCGCAGGAGAGTTGAAGCCGCTCCCGGATCTCGAGAGGCGCCGTCTTATGGTTCATGCCAATCAGAACAAGCTGCATAGATTCACATAAAATTGTGGGCCGTCCGGAAGAAAAGCTTTCCGACAATCAGCAGGAGGGCAAGCGCCGTGAACACCATCAGCGACCAGCGGGCCGCCTTGCGTCCCTGCCACCCGATGACAAGCCGCTGATGGAGAAGGAAGGCATAGAGACCCCAGGCCAGAAGCGTCCAGACCTGTTTGGAATCCCACTGCCAGTGGCTTCCCCAGACGATCCGCGCCCAGAACGAACCGGCCAGAATGCCAAGCGTCAGCAGCGGAAATCCCCAAAACAGGCAGAGATAATTGATCCGGTCCAGATCACGGAGCGACGGGAAGAGCCGGATCAGGCTCCCCTCTTTCTTCCGCCGGATCAGATTGTCCTGGAGCAGATACATGATGCCGGCGCAGGAAGCCACCGCAAACAGGGCCTCCCCGGTGATGGAGAGCATCACGTGGGCCGTGACCAAAGACCCTTTCAGAATGGCCGACGCACCGACTCCTCCCCCCAACTCCACGGAAGCGATAACCATGATCACACAGATCACGGGCGAGACGAACGCCCCCAGGACCCGGGTTTTGGTCCTCAGTTGCAGCGCAAGATAGGCCGCCGCCATGACCCAGGCAAAGAAGGAGAGGACATCGTAAAGGCCGATGGCCGGGATCATCCCATCCGCCAACCAGCGGGAAATAAAGGAGAAGGTATGGATGACGAGGGCCGCAAACATCAGACCCGTCGCAAATCGCGCCGGCATGACCCTTCTACCCCAGAGCGAGCCCCCGTAGACGACGGCCGAGGCCAGATAGACAGCCAGGGCCACCTTGAACAGGACAATTCCCATCATCGCGGTTCCACCTCCATCTCTATGCCCGTCAGCCCCCGAATCAGACCCTTCACATCTCCCCACCGCTTGGCGCGGATATGATCCAGGATCTCCGAAGAGACAACGGCCTCGAAACACGCACGATTCTCGTCGGAGGGGCGCCCCCCGGCGATGACCTTTCCCCGGAGTTGGCCCAGGATCTCAAGCAGAATCGCGTACTCGGGACCGTAGATGGTCTCAAGCTCTCTCCTGAGTTTTTTGGCCAGGGCGGGGCTCCTTCCGCCGGTGGAGACGGCGATCGACAGATCCCCCCGCTCCACAATGGAAGGAAGGATGAAATCGCACCGCGCGGGGTCGTCGACAATGTTGACCGGAATCCCCAGCGCGCGGGCGTCCGTTGCGACCCGCCCGTTGACGGCCCCATCGTCCGTCGCGCCGATCACGAGAAAGGCGCCGACGAGACAGGAATCCTCATAGTCGGCGTCGCGGTGGACGACTTTTCCTTCCCCGTTCCACGCCGCGAGGAGCGGCGTCAGGCTCTTCCCCACAACTTCCACGCGGGCGCCGCAGTCAAGAAGCCTTTCGACCTTCCGTTCGGCAACGTTTCCGCCGCCGACAACGACGCATTTACGTCCGGTAATATCGAGAAAAAGGGGGTAATATCTCACAACCGCTCCC